>JAODMA010000326.1 GCA_025464545.1 Arthrobacter sp.
CGGCGAGCTGCCGGAAGAGGATCCGGCGAAGCTCGTCATTCTCCGCTAGGGGCGCCGGGCCTGGGCGGTCCGCTGCTCAGCGAGCGGCCACCGAGGCCCGCAGCTTCTCGGTCAGCCGCAGCAGCTCCTGCTGTTCGGCCGTGCTGAGCGCCGGTCCCACGAGGGCGGCGATATCGCGGACATGTTCCCGGCCGATCTGCTTCTGGAGATCCCAGCCGGCCTCCGTGAGCTTGATCAGCACCCCCCGCCCGTCGTCCGGGGCGGGCGTCCGTTCCACGTAGCCGCGCTTTTCGAGCCGTTCGACAAGCCGGCTCAGGCTGGACTGGCTCAGCAGCACGTGGTCGTTGAGCTCGTTCTGGCGCAGCCACCCGGACGGGCAACGGGACAGCGTGAACAGTACGTCGTACTCGTTGACTGCGAGGCCCTTGAACGCCGGACCCGCCTGCAGCCGGCGCATCACGGCCACCTGGGCGCGGAACAGGGATTCCCAGGTCTCCGCGGCGAGGCGCACCGGTGATTCTGTAGTCTTGGCGGACATTACGCTTCCTGATCGGCGGGTTCGCCGGTAGGCTGGCCGGCCGCCGCCAGGGAGGCTGCGACGCGTCCGGCGTGGGTGGGCGGCTCCGGGACATGGGCCGGGGTGAGGGCGGCGTATTCCTTCCGCAGGACCGGCAGCACCTCTTCGCCGAACAGGTCCAGCTGTTCCAGCACGGTCTTCAGCGGCAGGCCGGCGTGATCGATCAGGAAAAGCTGGCGCTGGTAGTCGCCGAAGAACTCACGGAAGGTGAGGGTCTTCTCGATGACTTCCTGCGGGCTGCCGACGGTCAGCGGGGTCTGCGAGGTGAAATCCTCCAGCGAGGGCCCGTGGCCGTAGACCGGGGCGTTGTCGAAGTAGGGGCGGAATTCCTTGACCGCGTCCTGGGAGTTCTTCCGCATGAAGAACTGTCCACCGAGGCCCACGATCGCCTGGTCTGCCTTGCCGTGGCCGTAGTGCTCATAGCGTTCGCGGTAGAGGCCGATCAGCTGCTGGTAGTGCTCCTTGGGCCAGAAGATGTTGTTCGCGAAGAAGCCGTCGCCGTAGTAGGCGGCCACCTCGGCGATCTGGGGGGTGCGGATGGAGCCGTGCCACACGAAGGGGGCGACGCCGTCGAGCGGGCGGGGCGTGGAGGTGAAGTTCTGCAGCGGGGTGCGGAACTTTCCGGACCAGTTCACGGTGTCCTCGTCCCAGAGGCGGCGGAGCAGGCTGTAGTTCTCGATCGCGAGTTCAATCCCGTCCTGGATGTCCTTGCCGAACCAGGGGTAGACGGGGGCGGTGTTGCCGCGGCCCAGGACCAGATCCACGCGGCCGTCGGCCAGGTGCTGGAGCATCGCGAAGTCCTCGGCGATCTTCACCGGGTCATTGGTGGTGATCAGCGTCGTGGCCGTCGAGAGGACAATGCGCTCCGTCTGGGCAGCGATGTAGGCGAGGGTGGTGGTGGGGGAGGAGGAGAAGAACGGCCGGTTGTGGTGCTCGCCCAGCGCGTAGACATCCATGCCGATTTCCTCGACCTTCTTGGCGATCGCCACGGACGCTTTGATGCGCTCGTGCTCCGTGGGAGTCCGGCCCGTGGTGGGGTCCGTGGTGATGTCGCTGACACTGAATACGCCGATCTGCATGATGTGCCTTTCCGTAGCCGGAGGATCCGGGAGCTGTTTCCACTATAGCCGATTTAGATGCATTTGCATCTATCGCCCGGTATAACGTCCGCCACGGATGAATATTCCCGCCGTCGGGCCGGTGCAGTCCTTCACCGTCGGCCGGGAGGGACCAGGGGTGCTCGCCCCCGGTCCCGCCCGGGCGTGCCGCTGACCTCCTCGCGCAGCCCGTCTATGACACGGGCGTGGCGGCAGCAGCTAGTGGGAGCCGGTGGGGAGCGGGAGTTCTTCGGAATCGGCGTCCAGGTCAGAGCCCGGTTCCGCATCAGGGGGCGTGGCCTTGGCCCGCCGGCCGCGCGTGGCCGGGACAGGGGGTTCGGTCTCTGCCTTGAGCAGCGCCCGTTTCTCCCGCCGGCCTTCCACCAGCCGGTAGAGCACGGGCACCAGCACCAGCGTCAGGGCTGTGGAGGAGATCAGCCCGCCGATGACCACGATCGCGAGCGGCTGCGAGATGAAACCGCCGCCGCCGGTCAGGCCCAGGGCCATCGGCGTCAGCGCGAACACGGTGGCCAGGGCGGTCATCAGGATCGGCCGGAGCCGCTGCCGGGCGCCGTGGGTGATGGCCTCGGCCACGCTCATCCCCTGCTCGACGTTCCGCGGCTGGCGGTACTGGTTTATGAGGTCGATCAGCACAATCGCATTGGTCACCACGATACCCACGAGCATCAGCATGCCGATCAGCGACGGCAGGCCCAGCGGCACCCCCGTCACCAGCAGCAGGGCGATGGCCCCGGTGGCGGCGAACGGGACGGAGACCAGCAGGATGAGCGGCTGCACGAGGGACTTGAACGCCGCCACCATGATCACGTAGACAATGGCAATGGCCGCCAGCAGTGCCAGGCCCAGCTGGCCGAAGGACTCCGCCTGCTGGGTCGTCGCGCCGCCGATCGTGGCCGTCACGCCGGGCGGCAGGTCGACGGTCTTCAGCCGGGCCTGGACTTCGGTGCTCACGGCCCCGAGGTTGGAGCCCGACGGCGTGACCGAGACGCGCGCTGTCCGCTGGCCGTTGCTGGCAGTGATGGAAACGGGAACATCCACCTGTTCGACGGCGGCGATGCTGCTCAGCGGCACCGCTCCGGCCGCGGTGGGCAGCGGGATGTTCCGGACCGCGCCGATGCTGGTGAAGCGGGT
>JAODMA010000341.1 GCA_025464545.1 Arthrobacter sp.
TGCCCGGGATCCAGTTGATTTCCTGGTTCAGTTCGGACATCCGGTCCTTGAACTTGGTGACCTCCACGTACCAGGAGGACACGGCGCGGTAGATCAGAGGGTTGCGGCAGCGCCAGCAGTGCGGGTAGCTGTGCTCGTAGCTGGCCTGGCGGACCAGGCGGCCCTGGGCGCGGAGCACCTGGGTGATGGGCTTGTTGGCCTCGAAGACCTGCAGGCCGGCGATCCCGGCCAGCGGGCCGTGGCTGAACAGCGGCAGGAACTTCGCGCCCTCGTCCACGGAGAGGACCACGGGGATCCCTGCGTCTTCACAGACCTTCTGGTCGTCTTCGCCGTAGGCGGGCGACTGGTGGACGAGGCCGGTACCGTCGGTGGTGGTGACGTAGTCGGCCACGAGGATGCGCCAGGCGTTCTGGTTGCCGTACTTCTCGTTGTCGGCGAAGTAGTCCCAGAGGGGCTCGTAGGACAGGCCCTCGAGTTCGGTGCCGGTGTGGCTGGAGGTGACCGCGGCTTCGGCCGCGGCGACACCCTCGGCGCCGTCGCCGTAGCCGAGATCCTTGGCGTAAGTGCCGAGCAGTTCGGCGGCCAGCAGGAAGCTGCCTGTGACGGGTGCGTCCGCGGAGGCGGCCTTGACACCGTCGGGTCCGGCCGGCAGGACCACGTAGTTGATGGAAGGCCCGACGGCGAGCGCCGCGTTGGTGGGCAGCGTCCAGGGCGTCGTGGTCCAGGCAAGCGCCTGAACGCCGGCGAGCTGCCTGGACAGCTCCGACTCCCCCGCCGTGATCGGGAAGGTCACCGTGACGGTCTGGTCCTGACGGTTCTTGTACACGTCGTCATCCATGCGCAGCTCATGGTTGGACAGCGGTGTCTCATCTTTCCAGCAGTACGGCAGCACACGGTAGCCGTTGTACGTAAGGCCCTTTTCGTGCAACTGCTTGAAGGCCCAGAGCACGGACTCCATGTACTCGACGTTCAGCGTCTTGTAGTCGTTCTCGAAGTCCACCCAGCGGGCCTGGCGGGTGACATAGCTCTTCCACTCGTCCGCGTACTTCATCACGGAGGCGCGGCAGGCGTCGTTGAACTTGTCGATGCCCATGGCCTCGATCTGGGTCTTGTCCGTCATGCCCAGCTGCTTCATGGCTTCAAGCTCGGCGGGCAGCCCGTGGGTGTCCCAGCCGAACCGGCGCTCGACGCGGCGGCCGCGCTGGGTCTGGTAACGGCCGACGAGGTCCTTGGCGTAGCCGGTCAGCAGGTGGCCGTAGTGCGGCAGGCCGTTGGCGAAGGGAGGGCCGTCGTAGAAGACAAATTCGTTGCTGCCGTCTTTGCCCGCGTCCCGCTGGTCGATGCTCGCCTGGAAGGTGCCGTCCGCATCCCAGTACTTGAGGATGCGCTCTTCGATTTCCGGGAACTTCACGGAAGCGGACACGCCGGCGGCGTGGGCGCCTGCGCCGGCGAGCGCGGCGGAGGCCTTGGGGTAATGAGTCATCTCGACATCCTGGCTTGAGCTGGTGAACAAAGGATCATTCAGGATGCGAGGACGGCCCCTGCGCTGTTTCCAGCACCGGACCGCGGTACCACCTCACTTACCGGCACCGGCTCCGGGCAAACAGGAGTTCCGGCGTCGGCCGCTCATTACTGCTGTGACGGGCTTACCCGTCCGGTTCTACCGGCCCGGCGCGGGCTGATGCTGCGTCGGGCGTTCTTCCGGAAGCTCACCGGTGATGGCCGGGTCAAAGCTGATATGTCGATGTTACTGCAATTCACTGACCGAATGCAGTGAAAGGCGGTGACCCAGCACCGGCCGGTCCGGCTTCCGCCATTGCCGGGTACCGGCGACGCCGCGGCCCCGACTGCTTAGACTCGTGCCATGACCTCCCCGCGACCGGACCGGGCCCCCGCGTGACGGGCCCCCGCGCGCGCCGCCGCTGGTTGCTGCCGGCTGTCCTGGTTGCCGCACCTGTGGCGGTGCTGTCCGTCTTCCGCGCGGTCCCGGCAGCGTGGCCGACCCCCGTGGTGCAGCTGGTGGCCTTCACTCCCTGGCTGGTGTTCCCCGCTGCGGCCGCCGTGTTGCTGGCGCTGCCGAGCCGCCGTCTTTGGGCGGTCCTGCCGGCGGCAGTGCTCCTGGCTGCCCAGCTGCTGTGGCTGTTCCCGCCGGACGTGCTGCTGGCGCAGCACACGGGCCAGCTTCAGGGGCGGGGGCAGGATGCCACAGCTCCCGCGGCGGAACTGAAAGTCATGAGCCTCAACGCCAAGCTGGGCCAGGCGGATCCGGCCGCCATAGTCCGGCTCGTCCGGGAGAACGGGATCGCCTTGCTGGCCCTCCAGGAACTCTCGCCCGCCCTGGAAAAGCGGCTGGACGCCGAGGGGCTGGACGCGCTGCTGCCGCACCGGGCCAGCCACCCGTTGAACGGCGCAGGTGGCAGCGGCGTGTATGCGGCCCGCCCGCTGAGTCCGCTGGACGCCGTGAAAGGTACCGCCTTCTACATCCCGACCCTGCAGCTGAGCCTGGATGCGGGTGGCCGGCCGGTGGCACTGGCGGTGGCTAACGTGCATGCGCAGGCTCCGGTCGAGGGGCAGGCCCCGCGGTGGCGCAGCGACCTGGCCGCCGTCGGCAGCCTGGCCGCCCGTCCCGGCAACCTGCTGCTGCTGGGCGATTTCAATGCCACCTTCGACCATGCCGAGTTCCGCGAGCTGCTGTCCGGCGGCCCGGACGGGGCGGCCGCGGCCGGCAGCCTCGTGGACGCGGGGGTCGCGGCACGGGCCCGCTTCGTATCGACCTGGCCCAGGGATGGGCAGGTGCTGCCCGGAGTGGTGATCGACCATATCGTAACCAGCCCGCACGTGTTCAGCAGCGGCTATTCCGTGCAGGCGGTGGCCGGGACGGACCACGCGGCCGTCCTGGCCACGCTGTCCATCCCGGCCGGCGGCTGAGGCAGCTCCGGGGACCCGTCGGTCCCGGTCTGGCCTAGCCCTTGCGGATCAGCTTGTAATTGGCGGCCTGTGCCACCGGGCGGATCACAATCTGGTCCAGGTTGACGTGGTGCGGGGCCACCACGGCGTAACGGACCACGTCGGCGACGTCCGCCGCGGTCAGGGGCTTCTCGACGCCGGCGTATACCTTCGCGGCGGCGTCGGGATTGCCGCCGAGCCGGTTCAGCGCAAACTCTTCCGTCTGCACCAGGCCTGGCGCCACCTCGATCACCCGGACGTTGTGCTCGGCCTCCTCGAGCCGCAGCGCCCCGGTGAGGGCATGCTGGGCGAACTTCGCGGCGTTGTAGCCGCCCCCTCCCTCATACGCGGACAGTCCCGCCGTCGAGGTCAGGTTCAGGACGGTTCCCTCACCACAGGCACGCAGCATCGGCAGGAACGCCCGGGTCAGCTTCATCGTGCCGAGCACGTTGACCTGGTACATCCAGTCCCAGTCGTCGGTCTTGGCTTCGGCCACTTTGTCGGCACCGCGGGCGCCGCCGGCGACGTTGATCAGCGTGTCGATGCCGCCCGCCCGGGTCACCTCGTCAAGGAGCCGTGCGACGTCGGCGTCCTCGGTCACGTCGGCCGGAAGCGCTACCGCGCCGGTTTCGGCGGCGAGCGCCTCCAGCCGGTCCGCGCGGCGGGCTACGGCGTAGACAGTCCAGCCTTCGCTCCTCAGGGCACGGACGGTGGCCTCGCCGATTCCGGTGCTGGCGCCGGTGACTACTGCTGCTTTGTTTGGGATTCCCTCAGTCATGGCACCACCCTAACCGTGAGGGCCGTGCTCCCGCTCCCCGGCTCAGCGCTGCAGGAACTCCATGAGCACCCGGGCGTGGTTGGCCTCCGGGTCCTTGGCGCCGAACAGCAGTGTCACCTTCCCGCGTTCGTCGGCGAGCTTTTGCAGGGTCTGCACGGCCGGGTTCCCCGCCAGCTCGGCTTCGTAGGCGGCCCGGAAATCGGCGAAGCGCTCCTGCATGTGCGCGAACTCCTTCCGCAGCGGCGGCGTCGGCGCCACCTCCTTGAGCCACAGCTCCAGTTGCGCCCGTTCCTTGGTGACCCCGCGCGGCCAGAGCCGGTCCACCAGGACCCGGCAGCCGTCGTCGGCGGCGGGGTCGTCATAGACGCGCTTGATCGCAAATCGTCCGGCAGATTTCTCCATGTGCGCATGCTACTGCAGGGCAACTGGCAGTACCGCCGCCCCGCATCATCTCCGCTGGTGCGGGCGGGGGTGGAAGTTAGTGAAACAATTGCTCCATGGCTGAAGACACGCAGGGTACAGACACGCCCACCACCAACCCGATCAACGTTCCGGACAAACCCGCCCTGGAAGGGCTCGAAGACGCCCTCACCAAGCGCTGGCTCGACGAAGGGACTTACAAGTTCAACCCGGACACCACCCGGGAGCAGGTCTACTCGATCGACACTCCCCCACCTACGGCGTCGGGCTCCCTGCACGTCGGTCACATGTTCTCCTACACCCAGACCGACGTCCTGGCCCGCTACCAGCGGATGACCGGCAAGAACGTGTTCTACCCGATGGGCTGGGACGACAACGGCCTGCCCACCGAGCGCCGGGTGCAGAACTACTACGGCGTGCGCTGCGATCCCACCGTGTCCTACGACGCCGGCTACCGCCCGCCGGCCGAGCCGGCCAAGAACCAGCGCGACTTCGACGTTGTTTCGCGCCGGAACTTCATCGAGCTGTGCGAGGAACTCGCCGTCGAGGACGAAAAGGTCTTCGAAAACCTCTTCCAGACCCTCGGCCTGTCCGTGGACTGGGACCTGACGTACCGCACCATCGATGACAAGTCCCGTGCCATCTCCCAGCGCGCCTTCCTGGCGAACCTCGCCGCCGGCGACGCCTACATGGCCGAGGCACCCACGCTGTGGGACGTCACCTTCCGCACCGCGGTGGCCCAGGCCGAACTCGAGGACCGCGAGGTCGCGGGCGCCTACTACCGCTACCCGTTCTTCACCGAAGACGGCGAAAAGATCTACATCGAGACCACCCGCCCGGAGCTGCTGGCCGCCTGCGCCGCCCTCGTGGCGAATCCCGACGACGAACGGTACCAGCCGCTGTTCGGCAAGAAGGTCACCTCGCCGCTGTTCGGCGTCGAGGTGGAGGTCAAGTCCCATCCCCTCGCCAAGGCGGACAAGGGCTCCGGCATTGCCATGGTCTGCACCTTCGGTGACCTGACCGACGTCACCTGGTGGCGCGAGCTGCAGCTGCCCACCCGCGCCATCGTAGGCCGCGACGGGCGCATCATCGGCGAGACCCCCGAGTGGATCACCACAGACGAGGGCCGCGCCAGCTTCGCAGCGATCGCCGGCAAGACGGTCTTCAGCGCCAAGGAAGGCGTGGTGGAACTCCTCGCCGCCAGCGGCCTCCTCGACGGCGAGCCGAAAAAGATTGTGCACCCGGTGAACTTCTTCGAAAAGGGCGACAAGCCCCTCGAAGTGGTCACCTCCCGCCAGTGGTACATCCGCAACGGCGGCCGCGACGCGGACCGCCGGGAACGCCTCATCGCCCGCGGGTCCGAAATTGAATTCCACCCGGCGTTCATGCGCTCACGGTACGAGAACTGGATCTCCGGCCTGAACGGTGACTGGCTCGTCTCCCGCCAGCGTTTCTTCGGCGTGCCCGTGCCCGTCTGGTACCCCTTGGACGCCGACGGCAACCCCGACTTCGCCGCCCCGATCGTCCCGACCGACGCCCAGTTGCCCGTCGACCCCGCCGCAGACGCTGCGCCCGGCTACGAGGAAGCCCAGCGCGATCTCCCGGGCGGCTTCACCGGCGACGCCGACGTGCTCGACACCTGGGCCACGTCCTCGCTGACCCCGCAGATCGTGGGCGGCTGGAGCACCGACGAGGCGCTCTTCGCCAAGGTATTCCCCTTCGATGTACGCCCGCAGGGGCACGACATCATCCGGACCTGGCTGTTCTCCTCCGCGGTGCGCGCCGACGCCCTGCAGCACACCGCGCCGTGGAAGCACGCCGCCATCTCGGGCTGGATCCTGGACCCGGACCGCAAGAAGATGTCCAAGTCCAAGGGCAACGTGATCGTTCCGACGGACGTGCTGGAGGAGTTCGGCTCCGACGCCGTGCGGTACTGGGCGGCCTCGGAGAAGCTCGGCGCGGACACCGCCTACGAGATCGCGCAGATGAAGATCGGCCGCCGCCTGGCGATCAAGCTGCTCAACGCCTCCAAGTTCGTGCTGAACCTCGGCGCCACAGAGGATTCCGTGGTCTCAAGCGACCTGTCCGTGCTGGCCAATCCCTTGGACCGCGCGGTGCTGGCGCAGCTTTCAGACGTCGTCCGGCAGGCCACCAAGGCGTTCGAGAACTACGACTACGCCCGGGCCCTGCAGATCACGGAGAGCTTCTTCTGGCACTTCACGGACGACTATGTGGAACTGATCAAGGACCGCGCGTACGGCGCC
>JAODMA010000387.1 GCA_025464545.1 Arthrobacter sp.
CGGTTCGATGGAACCGGACATTGTGGGCGGCCCAGCGGGTGCGGAATTCGTCGCTGCGCGTTGCGAGCTCCCCGATCAGGTCCGAGAGGCTGCGGTCGTGAGGTTTCCGGCCGGCGTAGCCGCGCAGTACGGCGACGACATCGTTGGCGTTCTGTTCCCAGTCCGGGAAAAAGTTGGGTGCTTCCGGATTGAGAAACATGAAGCGGGCACTGTTTGCCGGCCCGGCCGGATCGGCAAGGAGCGGCGCGTACAGCGCGCGGCCCAGTGGGTTCGCGGCGATGAAATCCATGCGCTCATTGCGCAGCCAGGTCGGTGCGCCGGTGATGGCGTCCATGAACCGTTGCAGGCTGGGGCGCAGTTCCGGCTGTTTGGCGGCCCGCTTGCGTCGGGCCGGTCCGGGCTTGGCGGCCAGCGCGAGGGCAAAGAGGTGTGCGGTTTCGGCTTCGTCCAGTCTCAGGGCTTGGGCAATGGAGTCGAGCACCTCGTCGGACACCCCGGTGAGGTTTCCGCGTTCCAGCCGGGCGTAGTAGTCGACGCTGACGGAAGCCAGGGTCGCCACTTCTTCCCGCCGGAGCCCGGGGACCCGGCGGTTGCCGCCGACGATCAGGTTCACCTGCTGCGGCGTCACCCGGGCCCGGCGGGAGCGTAGGAACTCACTCACATCATTTCGACTGTCCATGCTTTCAGGCTACGGCCCGCAAGGGAACGGTGGGAGGGCCTGACAGTACACCCTTCTCCGACGGAAGCGGTGTCAACTTCCTGGTCGCACTGGCCTTACCGGTCCTCACGTCCCGGCGGAACGTACCGCGGGCAGGGTCGCGAAAACCGCTGCCGGGACCTGGAGCTTCGATCCCGCCAGGTAGCAATAGACAGGCCAAACGTCCCTACCACGGAAGGGCCAGTGGGCGTAGATGTGGAAATACCACGGCGGTTCGCGACGATGCGGTTGAAGCCGGGGTAGACGGCCCGGGCAGGGCGTTGGAACCTGCCAGGGCCGTCGCCGCGAGACCGCTTCCGCCGAGCGTGATCAGGGCAGGTCGCAACGTTTGAGGACAACCAAGCGTGAAGCCTCAGCGCCAGCGAGCGTTCTCCTTGGTCAGGCGGTGGGCCGGTTCATGGAGACCGGGTGGCCCACCGGTGCGGAATTGGCCATGGCCGTGATGAAGGCAAGATCCTCCGGAGAGAGGCTGAGCTGCTCGTTTCGATCAGTTCCGTCCAAGCTGTCTGGATCTCCCATGGCCTTGCGGATGACAGCGGTCACGTTCCGGGGCAGCACCACGCTGCCCGGATTGGCTCTTAGCCACTCCTGCGTCTTCGGATCAAGTTGGTCCCACAACTTCTCGATAGACGTCGTCCCGCTCACAATTCCTCCAGGTTGATCTCGGACTTATGCTGCTACGGCTCTTGTGCAACGTCGGACCCCTCGGTTCAGAGTTGCCCGACGCCTCATAACTATTCTCCCGCCTGGAGGGTAGCCCGCTCAAGGGCATTTCGTCACCCCTCAGCACGGGCGGCAGACACCCCGGCCATAGTCATAAAAACTGGTCGTCGGCACAGGCGGTAACCGAGGACTGGGCCTTGCCCTGGTGAATGAGTTTTCGAATGCCGGCTGGAGCGTCATCGCCGTTGCGCGATCACCGGCGGCCTCGGAGCGCCGGGGCCGAACCGCCCCTGGGCGTCTTCGTGGTCGAAGGAGTAGACGCCCCACCCCATCTCATTCATGGCCTCGGCAGAGAGCGCAACCGCGATCTCCCAGCGCTGGCCCCCTTCCGGATTGCCCATTTCCACCGGTGGTGGCAGTTCCCCGGGAACCGCCACCACCAAGTCTGTCACCACACCCAGTTGCCTGGCGCGGAGACCCCGCCGGGGTTGGCTCCGGTAGCGAAACCGACACCGCGTCCTGGTTCACGGGTACTGTTGATAGATGAGCGCTGCAGCCCAATCAGTCGTTACCTTTGACGGTCAGTTCGCCCGGGAGTTAGCGGAAATGGCCCTTCCGTGGCAGGCCGAGCAGGCCCCTGACCCGCGACTGCTCGTGCTCAACGAGCCGCTGGCCGCCCGGCTCGGCCTCGACCCCGCCTCCCTGCGCAGTTCCGAGGGACTGCTGTTACTGACCGGTAATCTGGTCCCCCCTGGTGCCACCCCGGTAGCGCAGGCCTACGCCGGGCACCAGTTCGGTTGGTACGCCCCGCGTCTCGGCGACGGGCGCGCACTCCTGCTCGGTGAGATCGCCGACGTGGACGGCCGACTTCTCGACGTCCACCTCAAGGGATCCGGACGCACCCCGTTCGCTCGTAACGGTGACGGCCGGGCGGTTATCGGCCCGATGCTGCGGGAATACATCGTCAGTGAGGCCATGCACGCCCTGGGTATCCCCACGACACGGTCCCTCGCCGTGGTGGCGACGGGGCGCTCGGTGCACCGCGAGACTCTACAGCCAGGGGCCGTGCTCAGCCGGGTCGCGGGCAGCCATCTGCGCGTGGGGAGCTTCCAGTACGCCCGTGCCACCGGCAACCAGGACCTCCTGCGCCGCCTCGCCGATCATGCCATCACCCGCCACTACGCCAGCGCCGCGGAGGCCGAGCATCCTTATCTCGCACTGTTCCAGGCCGTGATAGCGGCCCAGGCGTCGCTGGTGGCGGAGTGGATGTGCGTCGGCTTCGTCCATGGGGTGATGAACACGGACAACATGACAATCTCGGGTGAGACGATCGACTACGGGCCGTGCGCCTTCATGGAGGCTTTCGACCCCGCCGCGGTCTACAGTTCGATCGACGAAGGCGGGCGCTACGCTTACGGCAACCAGCCGGTGGTGGCCGAGTGGAACCTCACCCGGCTCGCAGAGGCACTGCTTCCCCTCTTCCACGATGACGAGGAGCAGGGGGTCGCGCTCGCTGTGGAGTCACTCGGTGCATTCCGCCGGCAGTACAGCGCCGCCTGGTCGGCGGGTATGGCGGCCAAGCTCGGGCTACCCGACGGTCGCGACGACGAGGAGACCTCTGCTCTGGTGGACGAGCTGCTCGCCCTCCTTCGTCAGGGGCAGGTTGATTACACATCCTTCTTCCGGAGCCTCGGAACGGCCGCCCGCGGCCAGGCCGAAGCAGCCAGAGGCATGTTCGTCGACCTGGCAGGGTTTGATGCCTGGGCCTTGCGCTGGCGTGCCCTCGGCCCGGACGCCGACGCGATGGACCGGGTCAACCCGGTCTACATCCCGCGCAACCACCTCGTCGAAGAGGCCCTCGCCTTCGCGACCGGGGGTGATCTGGACCCGCTGAAACGGCTCTTGGATGCGGTGACCTTCCCCTTCGACGAGCGCCCCGGTCTCGAGCGGTATGCCGCTCCCGCGCCGGCAAGCTTTGGTGCCTACCGGACTTTCTGCGGAACCTGATCCGCTGCCCTAGGCCATCCTCGTCGCGGTGGCGCTGGAGGAGGCTTGATGGCGCTCCGCCCGTTTCGCGAGGACGGCGAGGGCCAGGGACAAGCGGCCCGGTAGCGGGGATGAAGCCAGGCGGAACCACAGGGCGTCCGAGTAGGCACGGAACCGTCCCGGGCTGACATGCAGTTCCTCCGCGGCTGCCAGCACCTGCATGTGGGCCGCACGGTAGCGGGAGGGCGTGAGCCGGCCCTGTCGCAGGTGAAGCTCCAGATGGACGTCCAGATTGGCCAGATCCAGGGCGGCCTCGGCCCGGGATGTTCCGTCGAAGTCCAGCAATCCGAGCGGGGCCGGGCCGGCGGTGGCGATGATTTGCTTATCGTGAAGGTCTCCGTGCGCCCAAACAAGTGGATCAGGCGGCGTCCGGAGCAGGTTTGCGGTCACCTGCTCCGCCCTTGCGAGCATGATGTTGCGCGGGGACGAAAGACCCGGGACGTCCTCGTTGTGGCGCAACCATCGGTTCAACCGTCGCCAGACGTCCTCCGCTTGCACGTCCGCTGAACGGAGCGGGAGGCTGTCGAGAACGCCTTGTTGAGCGGGACCATGGGGACCGTTCAGCTGCATGACCCAGGCCCGAGACCATTTCTCCCACGCCCGGATGAACGGTTCGTCGCCGGAGCTGGCGTCCTCACCGAGCTCGTTCAGGGTCGGTCCCGGGATGGCGCTGAAGACGATGACGTCCTGCGAGCTCCGGCGGAGGATTCTGGGCGTGATGAAGGTGCCGGCATCCAGCAGTATGTCCATCTGTGCGCAGCGTTCGGCCGGTACGGCTGCGCTGCCGGGCCGGAAGATCTTGATGTAGCGGCCCTGGGCCCGGACGACGGCACGCTTGTAGGGCATATACCGGACGATTACGCCCTGTTCGGCTTCGGCCCGCAAGGCGGGCAGCCGCGGATCGTCCGGCGGGATGAGACTGAACTGCCCGTGGCGCAGCTGGGCTCCCCGGACACCTGGCCGTCCTGCTGCATGGACCTCGAGGGTGTAGTCGCCCGGCATCCGATAGGGCCACGCACGAAGAATTTGCCAGGTGGTGCCGGCTTCGTCGGTGGCCGACGGGGGAATGGGGGAGGACCAGGTCATACGATCAGCCCCCCTGCCACGGGGGGGCGCCAACCCGAAGTCCGCCAACCCGAAGTCGGCCGTCGAAAGCGGGGCGGACTGCCGGGATGCCAGCGGCTCCGCCTGTGTCCGGCGCGCTGCGCTGCCAGGCTGTGTCCATACATGTTCACCGCGGTCCTCAACGCCCCCACAACCTTCCGGCGTGTGCCGGTTTGTGTGCCAGCATGAACCACGGAGATGAGGCAACGATGAAGGGATGATGAAACTACCTTCATGAGGCCCCTTTTCGGCCGCTGCACCGGAGCGCCCTGCCCGGCGCCCGCCAGGCCTTTAGGAGTCAGACGGCGTTCAGCCGGGGCGCCGTTCTGGTCCTCCTCGCCTGGCTCCCGCGACGTCGTCGGCGCTCTCTTTCTGCCCTCGGGCGTTGAGTCCTGCCACCACGCCGTCAATGTCCGCATCGGGCCGGTTCTGGCTGAGTTTCTGCTTGGCTTCGATCCGGGTGATGAGCAGCTCGATGCCGACGATCGCACGTAGCTGGCCGGAGACGAAGCGCTCCGGGGCGTCGTCCACGGCCCAGGGACGCTCCGTGTGGGCCTCGTTGTGGTTGGTCAGCTGTCGTACGTGATGGGCGAGCCAGTCCGGATCGTCGTGGACGCTGAGGTGGCCGTACACGTGGGCCGCGGAGTAGTTCCACGTCGGGACGACGCGTCCGTGCTGGGCCTTCGACGCGTACCAGGAAGGCGAAATGTAGGCATCCGAACCCTGGACAAGGACGAGGGCTTCTCCCGTCGCGGGTTCGGACCACTGGGGGTTGTTGCGGGCGAGGTGCCCGTGCAGCGCTCCGAGTTCGCCGACCGAGGGGTCGAAGACGAAGGGCAGCAGAGTCGCCAGCAGGCCCTGGGCGGTCATGGTGACGAGATTGGCGGCGGCTGGCCGGGCGAGCAGGTTCTGGATTGCGGCGGGGCTGGCCGCGAAGTGCGTTGGGATATACATGGGTCGCTTCCTTGTCAGATGAGGTTCGCGTGTTGGATGGAGGGGCGCAGTGCGTCAGACGCTAAGGCTTCTGCGTCACCGGCGGCGGGCTGAGCCGGACGCGTACTGCGGCGCCGGCGCAGAGGATGACGGCGAGGCCGCCGATGACGGTGGTCCAGCCCAGCGTCTCGCCCAGCAGGAGTCCGGCCCAGCAGATGCTCAGTACCGGCTGGATGAGTTGGGTCTGGCTGACCTGGGCCATGGGGCCGATGGCCAGGCCCCGGTACCAGGCGAAGAAGCCGAGGAACATGCTGACCACGCCGAGGTAAGCCAGGGCGGCCCACTGGGCCTTGGTGCCCGACGGCGGCTGGTGAGCCGCCGAGAGCGCTGTCAGGAACACCATCAGGGGAGACGCCAGGACGAGAGCCCAGGATACGGTCTGCCATGCGCCCAGCTCGCGTGCCAACAGGCCGCCTTCCGCGTAGCCGACGGCGGCGGCCACGACAGCGCCGAGGAACAGCAGATCCGCCCAGTGCAACTGCCCGAAACCCCCGGACTGCGTGAAGGCAAAAATCATTGCCGCCAGCGCGCCACCGGCTGTCGCGGCCCAAAAAGCGGCTGGTGGACGTTCCTGGGCGCGGAGAACCGCGGCCGTTGCCGTCGCGGCCGGAAGCAGCGCGATGACGACCGCGCCGTGCGTGGCGGGCGCCGTCGTGAGAGCGAATGAGGTCAGTAGTGGGAAGCCGACGACGATCCCACCGGCGACCACCACGAGGCGCCTCCACTGCACGCCGCGAGGGAGGCGCTGCCGGGTGAGGGAGAGGGCCAAGACCGCGAGGGCCGCGGCCATCACCGCCCGGGCGGACCCGATGAATAACGGCGAGAACCCCGCGACCGCCACCTTGGTGAACGGGACTGTGAACGAAAAGGCCGCTACTCCGAGCAGGCCCCACCACAGGCCGTTGGGCTGCCGGGATGGTATCACTGGGCGCCGAAGCGTAGTAGCGCTACTATGGTCTCTCATGAACAACGATAGCAGTTCGCGGATCGCGGCACGACTCCGGGATTGGATTGCCGGGGCCTCACCGGGATCCCGGCTGCCGTCCACGCGATCGCTGGTAACTGAGTATCAGGCCAGTCCCGTGACGGTGCAGAAGGCCCTTCAGGCCCTCACGGTTCAGGGCCTGATCGAGAGCCGGCCAGGCGTCGGAACCTTCGTGCGGACCGTCCGGACCGCACGGCCGTCCGACTACGGCTGGCAGACGGCAGCTCTACGTTCACCCCAGACGCCTCCCCGCTCAGCCTCCACCACGATGCGCAGCACAACCAATGACGTCATCCCGTTCCATTCGGGCTACCCGGACCGGGACCTCCTGCCCGAGCGCCTCGTACGGGCGGCGCTGACGCGGGCATCCCGGAGCGACGCGGCCTTGTCGCGCCCGCCCGCACCGGGGCTTCCCGAACTGCAGTCCTGGTTCGCGCACGAACTCGGCGCCTCGACTCCGGCCGGGGTCACTCCGCCAACCCCGAGCGACGTCGTTGTGCTGCCAGGAAGCCAGAGCGGACTCAGTTCGATCTTCAGGGCGCTGGTCGGCCACGGGCAGCCCCTGCTGATGGAATCCCCTAGCTACTGGGGAGCCATCCAGGCCGCCGCGCAAGCCGGCGTCCGCGTCATTCCGGTACCCAGCGGGCCCGACGGTCCCGACGCGGAAGAACTGACACGGGCCTTCGAGGAGAGCGGCGCCCGCGTTTTCTACGCCCAACCCAATTATGCGAACCCCACCGGAGCGCAATGGCCCGTGCGGCGGGGCGAACAGGTCCTGGACGTCGTCCGGAAGAACGGCGCGTTCCTCGTTGAGGATGACTGGGCGCACGACTTCGGGATCAGCACCACCCCCATGCCTATCGCAGCGCGTGACGATTCCGGCCACGTTATCTATCTTCGCTCGCTGACGAAGAGCGTATC
>JAODMA010000395.1 GCA_025464545.1 Arthrobacter sp.
GCCCGCGTGGTCTGTGGCGATGTGTACGCGCGGGAGGTCAGAAGGGGTCACGGCTTATCCGTTCAGTTGGGGGCAGGACAGTGAGGCACAGGAGCTGCCGGGGCGGGTTGGGGGCTGGTTCCAAGCCTACTAGGGCGCCGGAGGCGGGCCGCCTCGAGGGCACACGGCGGTCTTCATAATCCGGTCACAGCTCCGGGGTGCCGCCGCCGTGGCGCGCCCGGTCGGCGACCCGGGAGAGCACCTGCGCCACGTGGTCCGCGGATGCGGCGCTGCCGCCGCTGACTGCCAGTCTCCGGCCGTCGGAGCGGTCGACGACGACGGCCGGGCCGCTGCTGACCAGCAGTGCCGTGGTGGCGCCGGTGTTCCGGTAGCCCCAGCCCCCGTAGTCCGCCGCCTTCACATCCTTGGGAGTGGCCGTCTCGATGGCTGCGGCGGGCACGTTCATGACCCGCAGGAAGCCGGCGGCGAAAACGCGCAGGCCGCTGCGGTCAACCCGCACGCGGGCGACCAGGAACGCCGCGGCGAGCAGCCCCAGGACCACCAGGACCGCTGCCAGCCACGGCACGGCGATGGTGAGCAGCGCGGCCGGAAGCACGGAGGCGATCCCCAGCATTACGAAGACGGAACTGCGGGCGTGGACCCACAGGCTCACGGCATCCCGTGCGAGGTCGGGATCGATTTCGCGTTGAAGGGCCGCCTCCATGGCCCGGTCATCGTCGGTGGACCAGCGCTCGTCCGCCTTGAAGACGAACCCCATCACAAAGCCAAGGCCTACGGCCGCGCCGCTGCCCATGGCCAGCACAGCGACATCGACCCGGGACTCCCTCGCGTCCGCCAGGCCGAGATGGCCTACGAGGACGGCGGCGAGAACCGTGGTGACGAAGAGGCTTATCGTCAGCCCTGCGCCCATCATGATCCGCCGCATCACCGCCGGGCGGGACAACGGGGCGGCCTGCACGAGCGCGGCCCAGCCGATCAGGACGATCAGCGCCGCCCCCACTCCGACCACGGCGCCGAAGGGTGCGAAGTCGGTGGCACCGCCCTCGGTCCAGCGGACGGCGAGCGGCTCGGGCAGGTCGGCCCGGATCAGGTGGGCACAGACCACGAAGCCGGCTGCGAGCATCACGGGGAACCCCAATGCAAACCGCAGGGCCCTGGCGTCGACAGAATCCCGAAGCTTTCCCATACTCCAACGCTACCCCCGGCCGCGGCCGGAATGACTTGTGCGGGCAGACATGTGATCCGCGCAGCTTGCCAAGCGACGTCAGCGTGAAAGAATAATTTCACGTCAACGCCGATACTTCTGGAGGCCCCACTTTGCCCGGTATGAACCTGACGCGCGCCGAAGCACGCGAACGCGCCGAACTGATCGCCGTCGAGTCCTACGAGGTCAGCCTGGACCTGACGCGCGGTGCGAAGGTCTTCGGCTCCACTACCGCCGTGAAGTTCACGGCCACGCCCGGGTCCTCGACCTTCATCGACGCCGTGACTTCTGCCGTCCACAGCGTGACCCTCAACGGGCGCGAGCTGGATCCGGCCGAAGTCTCCGACGGCATCCGGATCCAACTGCCGGACCTGGCCGCCGTGAACCATCTGCTGGTGGTGGCCGAGGCCCCGTACATGAACACCGGCGAGGGGCTGCACCGCTTCGTTGACCCGGTGGACAACGAGGTGTACCTCTACACCCAGTTCGAGGTCCCGGATTCCCGCCGCATGTTCGCCGTCTTCGAGCAGCCCGACCTCAAGGCCAGCTTCACCTTCACCGTCACAGCACCCTCGCACTGGGACGTGGTGTCCAACTCCCCCACGCCCGTGCCGGTCGAGACGAATCCCGGCGAGGACGGCGGCGCCCGCTCCGTCTGGGAGTTCACGCCCACGCCGCCGCTTTCCTCCTACGTCACCGCCCTGATCGCCGGGCCGTACCAGTCGGTCCGCAGCGAGGTGACCGCCGCCGACGGCCGGGTCACGCCGCTGGGTATCTATGCCCGCAAATCCCTGATGCAGTACCTGGACGCGGACAACATCTTCGAACTCACCCGCCGGGGCTTCGAGTTCTTCGAGGCGCAGTTCGGCTGCCCCTACCCGTTCGAGAAGTACGACCAGCTTTTCGTGCCCGAGTTCAATGCCGGCGCGATGGAAAACGCCGGGGCCGTCACCATCCTCGAGGGGTACATCTTCCGCAGCAAGGTCACTGATGCGCAGGTGGAGCGCCGTGCCATCACCGTGCTGCACGAGCTTGCGCACATGTGGTTCGGGGACCTCGTGACGATGCGCTGGTGGAACGACCTCTGGCTGAACGAATCCTTCGCCGAGTACATGTCCCACCTGGCCGCGGTGGAGAACACGGCGTTCGACTCGGCCTGGACCACCTTCGCCTCCGTGGAGAAGTCCTGGGCCTACCGCCAGGACCAGCTGCCCACGACGCACCCGATTTTTGCCGAGATCAACGACCTGCAGGACGTTGAGGTGAATTTCGACGGCATCACCTATGCCAAGGGCGCGTCGGTGCTGCGGCAGTTGGTTGCCTGGGTGGGCCCGGAAGAGTTCATGGCCGGCGTCCGGGAGTACTTCAGCAAGCACGCCTGGCAGAACACCGAGCTGAGTGACCTTCTGGCCGAACTCGAAAAGGCCAGCGGCCGCGACCTCGACCAGTGGGGCCGGCTCTGGCTGGAGACTGCCGGCGTGAACACGCTCAAGCCGGAACTGTCCGTGGACGGAGACGCCACGATCTCCTCCTTCGCGAT
>JAODMA010000433.1 GCA_025464545.1 Arthrobacter sp.
GCTCGATGTTGTGCGGGTTGAGGATACCCAGCCCGGTGCCGATGGGTGAGCCCAGCGGCATCACGGCCGCGGCGCCCAGGTTCTCCAGGCGCAGGGCCAGCACCGGGTCATCATTGGTGTAGGCAAAAACCTTGAAGCCGCGTCCCACGAGCTGCTCGGTGGCTTCCACGAGTTCCACGGCGTCCGGCAGCAGGGTGTGCTCGTCGGCAATGACTTCCAGCTTCACCCAGTCCGTTTCCAGGGCTTCGCGGGCCAGTTCTGCGGTCAGCACGGCATCCCGGGCGGTGAAGCAGCCCGCGGTGTTCGGCAGCACCCGGATGTTGTGGTCCACCAGCAACTGGAACAGGGAACCGGCCTCGGCCGGTGAATAGCGGCGCATGGCCACGGTGGTCAGCTCCGTGCCGGACGCCACAAGCGCCGCCCCGAGGCCGTCGAGGCTCGGTGCCCCGCCGGTTCCCATGATCAGCCGGGAACCCAGCCGGACGCCGTCTACGACGAATGCGTCCCCGGTAGCCGGCGATGCCCCCGCAGTTGCCCTGCGTGTCGTTGCTTCCATGTTCCTCAACCTCCCTGTACTGCCGTAACCAGCTCGACGTCGTCCCCATCGGCGAGCGCCGTGCAGTGCCACTGGCTGCGGGGCACCACCCCGGCGTTGCGGGCCACGGCGACGCCGAGCTTCCCGCCGTCCGCGGCCTGCCCGTTCGGGGCCAGCGTCCGCCCCGTGACCTGGCTGACCACGGTGCTGACGGAAGCGCCGTCAGGGACTGTGTGCTCCGAGCCGTTGAGTCTGATCTTCATGGTGTTTCCTTGCTGTGCTCTGGGTAGGGGCTTGGGTAGTGGGGATCCATGCGACCCGGGGTCCGCGCGACGGCGGTGTGGGGGTCAGCTGCGGGAACCCCCGCGGAGAACCGGCCCGGCCGGAACCGGGTCCAGCGGGGGTCCGCCATGCCGTCGAGCAGCTGCTGGCAGATCTGCGCGGCCACGGGGGTCAGCAGGATGCCGTGCCGGAAAAAGCCGGTGGCGATGATGAGTCCCGCGATGTCACCGGGGCGGCCGGCGGCCTGGTCCGCGACGCGGCCCAGCAGCGGGGCGTTGTCCGGGGTTGCAGGCCGGGCCCTGGCGGTGGCCTCCAGCAGTTCCAGTTCGGCGACGGCGGGCAGCAGCTGCTGGGCATCCCGCAGCAGTGCATAGACGCCGCCGGCGGAAACCGCGCCGCCCGCACCGGACGCCGCCGGCTCGCCGAGGGCGACTTCACGCTGGGTGGCCCCGATCACCACGGTGCCGTCCTGGCGCGGGACGATGTACACCGGCACGCCGCGGACCAGGCCCCGCACGGTAGAGCCCAGCAGCGGCCGCAACCGGGCGGGCACCCGGAGCCGGAGGATGTCGCCGTGGACCGGCCGCAGCGGCAGGCGCAGCCCTGGCGGAAGCCCGCCGAGTTCGGCAGCGCCCAGGCCGTTGGCCACGATGGTCTCCCGGGCGCGGACCTCCCCTCCGCCCGCCAGGCTGACGCCGGCGACGTGTCCGTCCTGCCAGAGCAGCCCTGCGGCGCGGCGCTGCACGGCATGGCTCCCGCTGTCCGCGGCCAGCAGCGCCGCGATCCGGGCGAGCAGGAGCCGAGGGTCCACCTGGTGGTCGGCTGGAATGTCGAAAGCGCAGGAAATCCCCGGGCTCAACAGGGGTTCGCGCCGGCGGGCCGCCCGCACGGTCAGGGGCTCCACCACGAGCCCACAGGCCTGCTGCACGGTCCGGAGGTCCGCAAGCGCCCGGCGGTCGGCAGCGTCTGCGCCGACCGCGATGGTCGGCGCCGTGAGGTAACCGGTCCCGGCGGCTGCTTCGTTGCCGGTCCCGGTGCCGGCGGGTTCCGCGGCGACGGGCTGGAGCTGAGCCGCAAAGTCGGGCCACAACCGGGAGGACTCGAGCATCAGCTCCAGCAGGTCCTCCTCCTGGTAGTGGAGTTCGCTCACCGGGGCAAGCATGCCGGCCGCAGCCCAGCTGGCACCGGTGCCGGGGGCGTCGTCGATCAGGGCCACGGTCCGGCCCGAGCGGCGCACCTGCCACGCGATGCCGTGCCCGACGACGCCGCCGCCGATCACGGCAACGTCGTAATATTGCCCGGCGGCGGCGTCATAAGGCGCCGCGGCGCGCGCATCTGTCAAACCGGCTGGAGTGCCCATGGCGGATTCCTTCCCTACGCCGGTACTAACCGGATCAGGTCAAGCGGTCGGCTCTGACGCCCTCTCAGCCCTGCAGCGTCGAGCGCCAGTGGCGCATGCTCCTGCAGCGGGCTCCCGCGGTATGGGCCCAGTTTAGAGGAACTAGGCTTGGGGCATGAGCCGCGATGACGTTCACACCACCGCCCGCCTGTACCTGTGCACCGATGCCCGCAGGCACCGCGGAGACTTTGAAGCCTTCGTCGACGCCGCCTTCGCCGGCGGCGTCGACATCATCCAGCTGCGCGACAAGTCCCTCGAGGCGGCCGAGGAACTCGAGCTGCTTGAGGTTCTGCGCCAGGCCGCCCACAGGCACGGACGGCTCTGGGCGGTCAACGACCGGGCGGACCTGGCCGCACTGTCCGGCGCGCCCGTGTTCCACGTCGGCCAGAAGGACATCACGCTGGCGGCCGCCAGGAGTTTCCTCGGCAAGGAGGCCGTGATCGGGCTGTCGACGCATACCCCTGACCAGGTGGACGCCGCGATCATGGCATCGCCGGGCCGCAGCGGGCTGGACTACTTCTGCGTGGGACCCGTCTGGGCCACGCCCACCAAGCCGGGCCGTGCCGCCGTCGGACTGGAGCTGGTGCGGTATGCCGCGGACGCGATCCGCCGGGCCGGGGCTGCCGACGTCGGCAGGGTCGACGGCGTGGTGCCCTGGTTCGCGATCGGCGGCATCGATCTGGGGAATGTGGAGCAGGTGGTGGAAGCCGGTGCCCGACGGATAGTGGTGGTCCGGGCCATTACCGAGGCGGATGATCCCGCCGGCGCCGCGCGCGACCTGCTCGCGGCCCTCGACGCCGCGGCAGCCTGACGACGGCGGCCGGAGCGGCAGACTACCCCGCCAGCCCCAGCTGCGACATCCGGCGCGAGTGATTGGCCGCAATTTCGGCCGTCAAATCCCGGACCATCTCCTGGGACCGCTCCTCGTCCGCACCGATCAGGCCGCCGAGGAACGCGTGTTCCAAGCTGACCCGCCGGGCCTGGCTCAGGGCCTCCCCCAGCAGCCGCCTCGCCCACAGCGACAGCCGGGAAGCCAGCCGCGGGTCGTCGGCAAGGGCGGTTTGGAGCCGGTCCCGCAGCACCGCCGTGGCCTCCTCACCGCCCTGGATCCGTTCCACCAGCGCGCGGGTCGAGGCGTCCAGGTGCCGGGCCAGGGCGCGGTAGAAATCGGCGGAGACGGTGTCGATCACGTACGCCTTCATGAGGGATTCAAACCAGTCGGCCGGGCGGGTCCGCTCGTGGAAGTAGTCCACGGAAGGCTGGAAGGGCAGCATGGCCACCTCCGCGTCCACACCCATGTCATCAAGCCGGGCGCTCACCAACTCATAGTGCTGGAATTCGATCACGGCGATCCTGCCCAGCACGGCGCGGTCGTGCAGCGAGGGCGAATAGCGGGCGTCGGAGGACAGGCGTTCGAAAGCCGACAGCTCGCCGTAGGCCATCACGCCGAGCAAATCCATCAGAAAGCTGCGGTAGCGGGCCGGATCAGCCGGGGAGGTGCTCATGATCCAAGACTAATGGCGCATTTCGGGCTAACATGATTTTCGTGTCCAATAATCGCCTGACCCCCAGCATCCACCGGCAGGAGAACCAACATGCCTTGGCGCAGAACGCCCTGCGCACCACGCTGGAGCTGCCCGGCCCGTTCCCGGAGGACGTCCTCCGGGAAGCCAAGGAGGCCGTGGCCGGGCATGAGCTGCCGGAGCTCGATTTTACCCATATCGACTTCGTGACCATCGACCCGGAGTCCTCCACCGATTTGGACCAGGCCCTCTACATTGCCCGCGCCGGCACGGGTTACAAGGTGCATTATGCCATCGCGGACGTCCCCTCCTTCGTCTCCCCCGGCGGGGCGCTCGACGCCGAAACCCGCCGCCGCGGCCAGACCTTCTACACTCCGGAGGGCCGGATCCCGCTGCATCCGGAGGTCATCAGCGAGGAAGCCGGCAGCCTGCTCGCCGGGCAGTTGTGCGCCGCATTCGTCTGGGAATTCGAGCTCGATGCCGACGCCGAGGTCTCCTCGGTGCTGGTGCGCCGGGCCCGGGTCCGCAGCAGGGCCAAGCTCAGCTACCAGGGCGTCCAGGCGGAACTCGACGCCGGCACCGCGTCGCCCGTGCTGCAGTTGCTCAAGGAGGTCGGGATCAAGCGGGTGGAGCTGGAGCGGCTGCGCGACGGCGCCAGCCTGAATATGCCGGAACAGGAGATCGAACAGCTGCCCGACGGCGGCTACCGGATCGTCGCCGCCCCGCCGCTGCCGGTGGAGGACTGGAACGCCCAGATTTCCCTGATGACCGGGATGGCGGCGGCCGGGATCATGCTGAAAGGCAAGGTCGGCATCCTGCGGACCATGCCCGCCCCGGACGAGAACTCGCTGGCACACTTCCACCGCCAGACCCGCGCCCTGGGCAAGCCCTGGGACGGGGAGATGAGCTACGGCGAATACCTGCGCACGCTGGACCCCACAGACCCGCAGCAGCTGGCCATCGTGCACTCGGCCGGCATGCTGTTCCGCGGCGCCGGCTACACGCCCTTCGACGGGAGCGTTCCGGAGGCCGCCACCCAGTCCGCCATCGGCGCGGCGTATGCCCATTCCACGGCGCCGCTGCGTCGGCTCATTGACCGCTTCGTGCTCGTCATCTGTGAGGCGCTCAGCAACGGCACGGACGTTCCGGACTGGGCCCGCCGGGCCTTGCCCTCGCTGCCCGCGATCATGGGCACCTCGGACCAGCTCGCCGCCAAGCTGGAGCGGCTTTCCCTGGATACCGTGGAGGCGGCGCTGCTGAGCAACCACATCGGTGAGGAGTTCGCCGCCGTTGTCATCTCCGGTTCCAAACCCGCCCGGACCGGGAACGGGAAGAACGGCAACGGAAAGAACGGGAACGGTAACGGGAACGGCAACGGGCCGTCCGGCATCGTCCAGATCGCGGAACCGGCCGTGACCGCACGGTGCCCCGGCGAGCTGGAATCGGGCACTCAGATCCGGGTCCGGGTGCTCTCGGCCGACATCGCCAGCCGGGAGGTCCGGCTGGAACTGGTGGGCTGACCGAGGCGGGTTCATCCTCCCGGCGTGCCGCCGCGCGGACCGGTCATTGCACGCCCAGTCGAGGTTCCGGGCTGCGTACAGCTAGACTGGGAAGGTAGATATGGATGCCCGGTCGTTGATTTCCTTGATTTTCGAATTCAACAAGCCCGCCCCTACGCGATCTTGAGATTGACCCGCTGGTCCCCAGTGCCAGCATTTAGATAGCCCGCGATCGGCTTCCACTGGAATTGCTTGCGCGCCTGAGCGTGCTCCGGAACGGCCTCCGGCCGGCCCCGTTGAGCAAGCAGCGCAGCCCAAAATGAATAAGGAAACTCCCCCAGTGAGTGAATTGCACACGCACCAGCTTCTGATCGACGAATCCGGAACGGAGACGCTCGAGCCTGAAGAAACCATCATCTCGGACGAGATGCCGCACGAAATCGCCGAGAAGTCCTTCGCTGACTACAACGTCCGCGCCGACATCGTGGAGTCCCTCGCCGAAGCCGGCATCACCCACCCGTTCCCGATCCAGGCGATGACGGTGCCCGTGGCCCTGAGCGGCCACGACATCATCGGCCAGGCCAAGACCGGCACCGGCAAAACCCTCGGCTTCGGCATCCCGGCCCTGCAGCGCGTGATCGGACCCGACGACGAGGGGTTCGACAAGCTGCCCGCCCCGGGTGCACCGCAGGCCCTCGTGATCGTACCGACGCGTGAACTCGCCGTGCAGGTCGCCAACGACCTGCAGAACGCCGCCC
>JAODMA010000443.1 GCA_025464545.1 Arthrobacter sp.
AATTTGAAACCAGCTGTAAAAACCAGACCACACCACGGGGTGGCGGGCCCGGCAAAACAACCAATCCATAAAATAAATTGGTATCAACAAACTTGGCACACTATTGAGTTCTCAAACAACAGACACATTCGGATACTTGCCGAAACAATTCAACTAACTTTCATCGAATTTCTTTTGTTTCGGTTTTCTTCGCTGCGATATCTAAACCTTATTTCATTCATATCCACTTTGCAAATCCGGGCTTTTCTACCGAAATTCGCATTTTGGACTGAATCCGCCCAGCAGAATAATAAGCAACGTTCCTTTTCAGCGTCTCGTACGGGACGAGTCGAAGAGCAAGATTATCGCTTCTCTTTTTTCTTGGGGGTTTGTCGCCACTCAGCGGCGGCGACTCAGAAGACATTACACGCTCCTCCCCTGCTGTGCAAATCAGCCGGGGAGGAGCGTGCGGGTGGTGTTCCTGCCGGCCCTAAGACCCGGAGACTTCCACTGTTGCCAGGTTCTTCTTCCCGCGGCGAAGCAGCAAGTACCGTCCGTGCAGCAGCCGGGCTGGCTCGATAACGGCCTCGGGATCAGTGACCTTGGTGTTGTTCACATAGGCTCCGCCTTCACCGACCGTCCGGCGCGCGGCAGACTTGCTCTCCGAGAGCCCCGTTGCAACGAGCAGGTCTACGATCCCCAGGGAGCCGGCACCGACTGTGGCGGAAGGCAGTTCCGAGGTGGCCGCCTTGAGCGTGGCCTCGTCCAGGACGGTGAGGTCCCCGTTCCCGAACAGTGCAGCGGAAGCGGCGATAACCTTCTCCGTTGCGTCCACACCGTGGACAAGGGAGGTTACTTCGTACGCCAGCTTCCGTTGTCCCTCACGGGCGAACGGCCGTTCCGCGACGGCCGCTTCCAGGGCTTCGATCTCGGTGCGGTTCAGGAAGGTGAAGACCTTCAGGCGTGCGACGACGTCGCTGTCAGCGGTGTTGAGCCAGAACTGGTAAAACGCGTAGGGGCTGCACATCTCCGCATCCAGCCAGATCGCGTTGCCTTCGCTCTTGCCGAACTTCGTGCCGTCGGAGTTGGTGATGAGCGGCGTCCCCAACGCGTGGACGTGCTTTCCCTCGACCTTCCGGATGAGGTCGGTCCCGCTGGTCAGGTTGCCCCACTGATCCGAGCCGCCGGTTTGCAGCACGCAGCCGTAGTCGCGGAAGAGCTGGAGGTAGTCCATGCCCTGCAGGATCTGGTAGCTGAACTCGGTATAGCTGATCCCCTCATCGGAATTCAGCCGGTTAGCGACAATGTCCTTTTTGATCATGGTCCCGACGCGGAAGTGCTTGCCGATACCGCGGAGGAAGTCGATGGCACTCAGCGGGGCGGTCCAGTCCAGGTTGTTGACCATCCTGGCCGCGTTGTCCCCTTCGAAGCTGAGGAAGCGCTGGACCTGAGACTGCAGCTTGCCCACCCATTCAGCGACGGTCTCGGGTGTGTTCAGCACCCGCTCTGCGGTCTGCCGGGGGTCGCCGATCAGGCCGGTCGATCCGCCCACGAGCCCGAGGGGCTTGTGGCCGGCGAGCTGGATACGGCGCATGAGAAGCAACTGGACCAGGTTGCCCAGGTGCAGGCTCGGCGCGGTCGGGTCAAAGCCACAGTAGTAGGTGGCGGGGTCCCCGGCGAGGAGCTTTTCCAGCTCCGCCTCGTCCGTGGAGACGTGGACGAGGCCGCGCCATTTCAGCTCCTGCCAGATATTGGCGAAGCTGGGATCATTCTGCTGGGAACGGAGATCATTTAGCTGGGACACGCAATCTAAGTTAGCAGGATCGCGACCCGCCCAGCGCGTGTGACCGCTGAGCAGGGCATCCCCGCGGCCCGGCCGGCCGGGCCTGCCACCGGCCGCCCGCACTCCGGGCGGCGGCAGCTCAGTCTTCGATGCCCGCGGGGATGCCTGCCGCAGCGATGAGCCGCAGCCGCTGGGTGGGCCTGGTCATGGCAACGTAGAGATCGCCGACGCGTCCGTGTTCATGGTTGAGCATGGCCGAAGGCTCCAGCACCACGACGCCGTCGAACTCCAGGCCCTTGGCCTCGCGGGGGCTGATCACAACAATGTCCTGCGCGTAGCTGCCGGCATCCGTGCCGACACGACGGCCATAGACGGCCCGCAGCGCGGCGGTGGCCTCCGGGAGGAGGTGTCCGTCGGCGATCACGGCCAGCAGGCCGCCGTCGAGGGCGTCCAGTTCCTGCGGGAGCACTTCCACGAGCTTGCTGACAATCCGGTCCGGCTCGACGCGGTCGATGATCGGGGACCAGCGTCCCTCCCGGACCGCCTTGGGCGCCGAGACGACGAGACCCGCGGCGTTGGCCATCCGGGCGGCGGCTTCGGCGATCTGGGACGGTGTCCGGTAGTTGACGGTGAGTTCCTCGAGCTGCCAGCGGTCGCCGAACATCGGCGCGAGGGCGCTCTGCCAGGAATTGGCTCCGGCAACGGAACTGGTCTGGGCAATGTCGCCCACGATCGTGAAGGACTTCAGCGGGCAACGGCGCACCAGCAGGCGCCACTGCATCGGCGAAAGCTCCTGCGCCTCGTCAACCACGATGTGCCCGAAAGCCCAGTTGCGGTCGGTCGTGGCGCGTTCCGCAGCGGTCAGCCGGGACTCGCGCTCCTGGTTCTGGTCCACGAGGTCCTCGGCGGAGATCAGGACATCCACTCCGGCGGTTTCCATGTTGACCAGGGTCTGCTTCGCGTTGGCGAGATCGCGGGCGCGGTCGTGTTCCTGCTGGGCCAGTCCCCGGCCGGCCGCGGGGTCAAGCTCGCCGAGCAGTTCGGCGGCTTCGTCCAGCAGCGGCACGTCGGCTTCGGTCCATGGCGAATCGGAGGGCCGGAGCAGCAGGGCACGCTCGGCGGCGCTGAGGTTCGGGGTGCAGGCCTCGAGGAGGGCCGGCTTGCTCAGCAGCTCCCCCACGAGCTTCTCCGGCGTCATCGGCATCCAGCAAAGGTTCAGCGCGATGCGGACGTCCCGGGCGGAGCGGACATCCTCGGCGAGGTAGGAGCGGTCTGCGTTGTTGCCGATGCTGCCGGCTTCCACCAGCTCGGTCATCTGTTCGGTCAGCTCGCGCAGCAGGATCTTGACGAACGAGACCCGGGCTTCGTTGTGCGGCTTCCCCGTAGCGCGCGCCTTGTCGCGGGCACGTCGGACCTGCCGCGGCGTCAGCAGCAGCTTCCGCCCGTCGACTTCGAGGACCCGGTTCCCGGCCGGAAGGCGCTGCCGGTTGGCCACCGCGTTCGCCACCACCTGGGCCATGTCCAGCCGCCCCTTGATGGCGGCCACGGTTGGTTCCGGCTCGGCGACCGCGTGGATGCCGGGCATCAAGCGGCCGACGCTTGCCATCACGACGCCGGTCTCGCCGAGTGAGGGCAGCACCCGTTCGATGTACTTCATGAACGACGACGACGGGCCCACGAGGAGCACACCGGCGGTCTTGAGGCGTTCGCGGTGGGTGTAGAGCAGGTAGGCGGCACGGTGCAGCGCGACAGCGGTCTTGCCGGTGCCGGGGCCGCCCTGGACCACAAGGGCGCCGGAGATGGAGGAACGGATGATCCGGTCCTGCTCGGACTGGATGGTCCCCACGATGTCCGACATCCGGCCGGTCCGCTTGGAATTGAGCGCGGCCAGCAGGGCGCCTTCACCCTGGAGCGAATCGCCGTCGGAGAGCATGTCCGCGTCAAGCACGTCATCCTCGATCGCCTTGACTTCACGGCCTTGCAGGATCAGGTGCCGACGCCGGCGGACCCCCTGCCGGTCAAAGGCGGTCGCCTGATAGAAGTGGCCGGCTTCCGGGGCGCGCCAGTCCACCATGAGACGCTGCAGGTCCTCGGTGGTCAGGCCGATGCGGCCGATGTACTGCGCTTCCCCCGAGTCGAGGTCGAGCCGGCCGAACACCAGCCGGTCGTCGACGGCGTCGAGCTGGGCGAGGCGGTCCTCGTACAACGCGGCAAACGCGTCACGCTCGGAGACGTTCTGCATGGTGCCCACGGCACCGGCGCGGCGGACCTGGGCCAGCTGGGCGCGCTTCTCTGCCCGCAACTCATCCAGCCGGGCATAAAGTCCGGCTACATAGTCGCGTTCATGGGCCAAATCAGCGTGGTGCATCGAACGTTCCCCTATCGAAAAAGACAGACCAACCATTCTACAGCCATTTCGGCAAACGCTGCATGTGTCCGTTTGTGCAGGAATTCTACCGAGGCGGCCGGATCGGTCCAGCTATACGCGCAGGAGCGACAGGACCTGCTGGCCCGCCAGGGCGTCGCGGCCGGGCAGCTCTTCGAGTTCAAGAACCACGCCCACACCTGCCACCAGGATGCCGCAGCGTTCGAACAGCCGCACGGCCGCCCCCAGGGTGCCGCCGGTGGCGAGGACGTCGTCGAGGATCAGCACCCTGCTGCCCGGAGCGAGGTCGGTGGTGTGCAGCTCCAGGGTAGCGGTGCCGTATTCCAGCGCGTAATCCTCGGAAACCACTTCGCGCGGGAGCTTGCCGGCCTTGCGGACAGTGACAACCCCCGTACCCGTGGCGTAGGCGGCAGCCGCGGCGAGCAGGAAACCGCGCGCTTCCACGCCGGCGACGGCGTCGAACTGGCCCTGGAACGGTGCCACCAGGGCGTCGACCACGGCCTTGAAAGCAGCTCCCTCCGCGAAGACGGGCGTCAGGTCTTTGAAACTGATGCCGGGTTTGGGGTAATCGGGAATGGTGGCGCAGAGACTGCTGATCAGCTCGTCCACCGGTGTTGCGTAGTTCGTCGGGTTCGGGTCCTGCTGGCTTGGATTCACCCGTCAACCTTACTGGCTGGGATCACAGGGCCCGGTTCCGCGCTTTCGCGGCCTTGTAGCGGGAAACGGTGGGGTCGCCGCTGAGCCAGAAGCGCCAGGGATAATCGTGTGTGCCGCCGGCGCCGGATACCCCGACCCGCGGCCCCGAACTGATGTCCCCTGCGGGGGTCTGCGGCAGCTGCAGGTGGAACGGGGAGCCGAGCGCGTCCCGGCCGCTGTCCGCCGTCGTCAGTCCGAGAGCCGTGGCCAGCCGGGCCGGGCCGCTGGCCAGGTCCTTGGGAGATTTCGACGTCGGACGCCGAGCCAGTGCCAGCTCCTCCCCCGCGATGACTTCACCGGCGCGCAGCAGTAACGCCGAGGCCACGCCAACCGGTCCGCAGACGATGTTGGCGCAATGGTGCAGGCCGTAGGTGAAGTAGACGTAGAGGTGCCCGGCCGGGCCGAACATCGGCGCATTCCGGGCGGTTGCGCCGCGGAAAGTGTGCGAGCCCGGGTCGGGGTGCAGGGAGTCGTGCGGGCCCAGATAGGCCTCTACCTCCGTGATCCGCACCGATACCGTACCGTTCCGTCCCTCGTGCGTCAGCACCGCACCCAGCAGCAGCGGCGCCACGTGCCGGGCATCGGCGGAAAGCAGTTCGCGCACGCTGGAGGTCATGGTCCGACTTTAACAAATGCCGCGCCCGACCCTCCACGCCCGTGTCCGATTTCCGCTAGCAGCGGCCCCGCGATGCTGGCAGGATGAACCCATGGACTTCTGGCAGCGCTACCGGGCAATCGACGCCCGGGACACCCGGTTCGACGGGCAGTTCTACACGGCTGTCCGGACCACCGGCATCTATTGCCGGCCCTCCTGCCCCGCCCGGACCCCCAAAGCGGGGAATGTCACCTTCTATGAGACGTCCGCGGCGGCCCACGACGCGGGTTACCGGGCGTGCAAGCGTTGCCTGCCGGAGGCCGTCCCCGGCACGCCGGCGTGGAACCTGCGCTCGGACATTGCGGGCCGGGCCATGCGGCTGATCAACGACGGCGTGATCAACCGCGATGGCGTCGAAGGGCTCGCTGCCCGGCTGGGCTACTCGTCACGCCAGCTGAACCGGATCCTGAGCTCTGAACTCGGTGCGGGTCCGCTGTCGCTGGCCCGGGCGAGCCGGGCCCAGACCGCCCGGACCCTGCTCGTTTCCACGTCCATGAAGGCGGCGGATATTGCGTTCGCGGCAGGCTTCAGCAGCGTGCGCCAGTTCAACGAGACGATCGGCGAGGTCTTCGCGATGACGCCTTCGGCGCTGCGGGCCACCGCCCGGCATCACCAGGCTCCGGCTTTGACGGCGGTTTCATCGACGGCGCTGACGTTGAACCTGCCCTACCGGCAACCGTTCGATCCGGGCATCTTCGACTTCCTCGCCGTCCGCGCCATCCCCGGCATCGAGGAAGGCACCTCCAGTTCCTACGCCCGCACCCTGCGGCTGGCCCACGGGGACGCCCGGTTCCGGGTGGACTACGACGGCGGGGCCCCGGGCCGGCCGCTGGTTCTCACGATCGGGGCGGTCGATCTGCGGGACCTGTCCTCGCTGCTCAGCCGGGTCCGCCGCCTGCTGGATCTGGACGCCGACCCGGTCGCGATAGATGCGGCCCTGGCCGCGGATCCTCGGCTGGCTGCCAGCGTGGCCGCATGTCCCGGGATGCGGATGCCGGGGGCGGTGGACCCGCAGGAGCTCCTTGTCCGGGCCATGATCGGGCAGCAGATCACCGTAGCTGCGGCCAGGACCGCGCTGGTCCGGCTGTCCCTGGCCGGCAGCGACAGTGCGCTGCCCGGGGACGGCCTGCACCGCATCTTCCCGACTGCGGCGCAGATCGCGGAGTCGGGTTTCGAACTGCTCCGGGGCCCGCAGCGCCGGATCGACTCCGTCCGCGGGGCGGCCGCGGCCATGGCCTCGGGAGACCTGGACTTCGGCTACGGTGACGACGTGCCGGGGCTCGAGGCGAAGCTGCTTCCGCTTGCCGGGGTGGGGCCTTGGACCGTGGGGTACGTCGCGATGCGGGTGATCGGCGCCCCGGACGTTTTCCTCGTGAATGACGCCGCCGTGCGCAACGGCATCCGGGCCCTGGAACCGCAGCCTGCCGGCCCGGCCCCGGACCCCGACTTCCGGGGGCTGAGTCCCTGGCGCTCCTACGCCACCATGCACCTCTGGCGCGCGGCCGCACCGGCGTCCCCGCGCGCTGCACAGCAGTCCGCCGTGCGCGCACAGACCACGATCCTGAAGAAGAAAGTGACGCCATGAAAGCCCAGTTGTTGACTATGTCCACCCCTGACGGGCCCTTCACCATCATTGCCCGGGACGGCGCAGTGCTGGCCGCGGGCTGGACCGCGGTTCCGGGAGAGCTGACGGGCCAGATCCATCCGGAGCTGCTCCCCGCCGAATACGAGACGGTCTCGGAGCTCGGCGGGATCTCGGCCGCGGTGGAGGAGTTCTACGCCGGCAATCCTGCCCCCGCTATGGAAGTTCCGGTGCTGCAGAAGTCCGGCCCGTTCCGGAATCATGCCTGGGACATGCTACGGACGGTGTCGCCGGGGCGCCCGGTGACTTATACGGAATATGCGGCGCTGTCCGGGAATGTGAAGGCCGTGCGGGCTGCGGCCAGTGCTTGCGCGTTCAATGCGGCGGCATTGTTCGTTCCCTGCCACCGGGTAGTCCGGACCGACGGCAGCCTGGGCGGCTTCCGCTGGGGACTGGCCATCAAGGAAAGCCTGCTGGACCGGGAACGCCAGGCGGCTCTGGCCCTTAAGTAGCCGCCTGGCGAGTAAGTAGCCGCCTGGCGAGCCTGCCTGCGCGGCTATTTGGTAACGGGCGTTCCGGCCGGCCACGGCAGCAGCTCAGGAAGGTCGACGCCGTCGGCCGCGGCGGTGGCACGCAGGCTCCCAAGGGTCGGCGTACGGCCGGCGAGCCACGCGGCGATGTCGGTCAGCATTCCGTTGATCACCGTCGATCTGCCGCCGCTGCCGATGGCCACCGAGGGCAGGCCCAGCGGCTGGAGCACGAACCGTTCCCCCTCGGGCACCCTCGCGGCGAGGAAGTCGAAGAGCTGCTCGCAGAACGGCCTGCTCCAGGTTTCGGGGCCGCGGCCCGTGCCGAGGTCGGTGGCGTGGATGACGAGTTCGCGCCACAGGGCCAGGCCGCCGTCGTACACCACACCGCCGCGATAGCTGATCGGCTGCCGCCAGCCGGCGTCGTTGAGTCCCCCGAAGGCGCGCAGCGCACGTTCCAGCGCAGCGTCCAGGTGGGCCCGGTGCTCGGCGAGGGGGTGGCCGGCGGCCATCTCAATGGCGCGCGTGCGGCCCTCGTAACCGCCGTCGTAGAGCTCCACGGTTTCGCCGCGGGCCGCGAATTCGAGCTGCCGGGCCATTGCGTTGGCGATGCCGGTGAGGTGGGCGAGCACGTGCCCGCGGGTCCAGCCCGGCAGTTCCGAGGGTGCCTTGACGTCCTCTTCGGTCAGTTTCGCGACGATTCCGGTCACGACGTCGGCGGCGCGGCGGAGTTCGGCCAGCAGTTGTTCCGGGGTAATTGCGGTCATGGCGCCATCCTAGCCGAGCGGCCCGATTAGTCCGGCTTAACCCAACTGGGCGGGACCGTAGCGGTGGCGGATGTGCCGGCGGTCGTGCCGGGCCTGCCAGAATTCAATCTCGCGGGGCCGGACCGCGTAGAGCTGCCAGTCCGGATTGTCGCTGCCGTCCGCGCCGGGCCTGGCGTGCCAGTCGGCCGCGGAGGCTGCGGCGGAGAGCTCCACCACGGCGCCCGCGACCCGGACCTGCCGGCCCTGCTCCTGCCAGTAGAAGTTCAACGCCGCGTACGGATTGGCCGCGAGTTCCCGGCCCTTGCGGGAGGTGCGGGCGGTCGCAAAGTGCCAGCCGGCGTCGTCGATGTCCTTCAGGATCAGCATCCTGGCGGACGGGCGGCCCTGCTGATCGGCAGTGGCGAGGCTGCAGGCGTTGGGCTGCGGCACACCT
>JAODMA010000445.1 GCA_025464545.1 Arthrobacter sp.
CCAGGTCAGGTGCCCTGATCGTCGGGGCTGCGGGAACCGGCAAGACAGCGGTGTTCAAAGCGGTGCTCCGCGAATTGCGGCCACGCGGGACGGTGATCCGCCTGGTTGCCACCCGGACCCTGGCAGCTGTGCCGTTCGGAGCCTTGGCGCCTTATCTGTCCGAGCTGCCGGATTCCGAGCTGGACTCCTACGCTGCCGTCCTCCGGGCCATGTCGGACCGCCTCAGGGCCGAGGCGGTGCGGCCGCTGTTCGTGATCGACGACGCCCATTGCCTGGACCGGGGGACCACGGAACTGCTTGCGCGCGCCGTCGCTGTTGGTGCCGCGGACATCCTGGCCACCAGCCGGCCGGGCCCGTCGATCCCGGAGCAGTTCCTGACTCTATGGGACGACGGGCTCCTTACCAAGTTCGAGTTGGCGCCCCTCAGCCGCCCCGGGGTCCATGAGCTCTGTGAGCAGGTGCTCCGGGCGGAGGTCTCGCCTTGGGTGAGTGCGGTGTTCGCCGATGTGGCGGAGGGCAACCCGCTGATGCTCATGTCGCTGATCGAGCACGCAAGGACGAGCGGCGCCCTCGTGCTTCGCCACGGGGTGTGGTTCCTGCGAGCCAACCCCGACCTGGCGGGGGTGCCCGCCGCGGACGTCGTCGACCAGCAACTGCGGTCAATGACCCGGGAGGAAAGAACGGTGGCCGCCATCGTGGCCCTGGCCGGGCCACTCTCGCTGGGTCAGATCCTGCGGTTCAGCAGCCCCAGAGCCGTCGACGCACTGGAGGCAGCGGGAATCATCACCGTTTCTCGGGGACATGACCGTACCGTACGGCCGGCCAGCCCGCTGCTGGGCGAAATCATCCGACGCCGTGCACCAGCCGGTCAGAGCGCAACCTTGCGGGCCAGCCTTCTTGCACTGCCCTCGGCAGGGGCGGTCCGGCCCGAGGCGTTCCTGAACCAGCTTCGGTGGTCCCTGGACTGCGGTGCACAGGTGCCGCCAGGCCAGCTGCTCCAAGCGGCCGCGGCGGCCAACACGGATCTCGAGCCGGCGGCCGCGATCCAGGCGGCCCAGGCTGTCCGGGACGCCCGGTTCCTCCCGGAAGCCAGAATCCACCTCGCGTACGCGCATTACCTCCTCGGGCTGCATCAGGAAGCAATCGGCTACCTGGAGGCGGCATGGCCATGGCGCTACGGCCGGACGTTTTACCTTGCGGCGCGCCTCGCCGCCCGGCTCCCGGCCGGGATGAACGTGCCGGTGCAGGGAGGGGAGGCGGATACGGCTCCCGGAAACGGCCCCGAGCCGGTCTCACCCGAGCCGACCTCAAATGAGTCCTCGTGGTCTCAGTCGCCCGCCGCCGGCGTCGCGGCCGGCATCCTGCACCGCCGGTGGGACGGCCCGTCGTCGGACGTGGAGGCAGACCTGCAGGATCTGATCGAAGCGGCTGCCGCCCTTCCGGACATCCGCCTACCGGCGCTCTCCCTCCTTGCGGAGCTTCGGGCGGCCCAGGGCCAGCTGACGGCAGGACTGCGGCTGGACCGCGAGGCCTGGACGGGCGGGCGCACGGGAGGGCTGACGATGCCGCTGGCCCGGGAAGAACTGCTGGCGCGCCACTGCCTCAGCCTTATCCGCGCCGGGGAATGGGCGGAGCTCGCCGGGGTCCTTGACGGCTACGCCGCTGAACATCCGGCCCGGCTGCTGTACAGCGGGGGAATGCTCCACGGGATGCGCGGCTTCGCCCTGCTGCGTCAGGGCCGGATCCTTGAAAGCCTTGCCGAGCTGATCCTGGGCGTGGAAGAACTCACCATCGCTGATCCCCTCGAATTCTTGCCGTTCGCACATGCCGCAGCAGGCTACGCGGCCGTCCTGGCCGGACGCCCGGGGGAAGCCCAGGACCAGGCGAAGGGTTTCCGCGCCGCCGCCTACCGGGGGCCGCAGAGCCTTCAGCTGCTCTGCGAAGCGTATTGCATCACGGTTGAACGCCTCACCGGCCTCATCGGCCTCACCGACCGCCAGGGAGACCTCGGAACATTGGCTGACCAGGCGCAGCGCCAAGGCCTCCGAGGCGTTGAAACGGATATTCGCAGGCTGGTCCTCAGAAACGGGGATATCGGCTCCGCCCCGGCTTTGGCTTCCAGCAGCAGCGCGGTGGAGGGGCTCGAAGCGCGGCTACTGGAGGCATATGCCCGTGCTGTGTCCGCCGCCGACGCCCCCGCGCTGATCGCGATCAGTGACGAGGCAGCAGCTGCCGGGCAGGGGCTTCTGGCTTTTGAGGCCGCCCAACAGGCGGCCGCGTGCCTGGAACACAGCCCGGACCGCTGGAGGCTCACCGCGGTCCAGCGCAGACTCCATCATCTTATGGTCGATGCCGGCATATCCGGGCAGGCGGAAATTGTGCACAGTGAACAGGGGCCGGTGCTGACGGCCCGGGAAGCGGAGATCCTGGAGCTCGTGGCCGCGGGGTCTACGAACGCCGAGGTCGCCGCTGCGCTGTCCTTGTCGCCACGGACGGTGGAGGGACATCTGGGCCGGATCTTCGCCAAGCTCGGAGTCAGCCGGCGCGCGGAACTTCTCGAAGCGAAGCGGGAAAGCCGTCACCCGTTGGTGGTGCCGGAGGAGTCCCCTGAGCTGGGGTGATGTGACTGTCAGCGCCTGGGGTTCGGTCCGTCTGCGTACTTCGTAAGTGGGCTGCAGCCTCCCCGGGAGTACCACCAAGTAGTCCGACGAAGGGAATGGAATCAGAAATCGGGTAAAGGCTACTCGTGCACTGATTTGGCCAGGGGGATTCAATTAACTCAGATCTTGAAACCACAAAGGTCTCAAACGAGAAACACCAGGGCCGGCATTGGCCGCGGGCTACACCGGCAAGAAAGCGTCGTTCCAACAGACTCTTGATTGCTGTTGCAGCCACTGCCACCATTGAAGGTGGTCGCGCCAATTCTTCCCATCTCCGTACTCCTTCATTGGAAACGCACAGTGCCCTAGCCGGTAGCCGTGCCCCAAGGTCGGAGCCGGCGGCGTCAGAGCCTTCTGAGACCGAGGCTCTCCCCCCAGCCGCCGCCGGCTCCCTTAAACGGTCTGCCCCAGCGGGTTACCCGCTGGGGCGCCAGACTGTCCGGATCCAGCTGGCTTAAGCGGGTGTCCCGGAACAACCCCTTAGACATGGGATAATTAGGATCAATCTGCGTGACGTTTGTCCACTTCTGCCTCCGAAGGGCTCCGTACGCCGCAGCCGAACGCCGATCCAGGAGTCATCCCCATGGTTGCCACACCAGCCCACCTCCTCCGCTCAGCCGCAGCGCTGGGGAACGAGGAGGTCCTCAGGATTCGCAATGACTTCCCGATCCTGAGCCAGAGCGTGAACGGCAAGCCCCTGGTGTATCTGGATTCCGGTGCCACCTCCCAGAACCCGCTCAGCGTGCTGGAAGCGGAGCAGGAATTCTATGAACAGCGGAACTCGGCGGTCCACCGCGGCGCCCACCACCTGGCGGTGGAGGCCACCGAAGCTTTCGAGGACGCCAGGGAGTCGGTCGCGGCCTTCATCGGGGCCGACCCGGACGAACTCATCTGGACCTCGAACGCCACCGAGGGCCTGAACCTGCTCAGCTATTCCTTTCTGAACGCCTCATTGCCCGGTGCCGCCCCCGCAGCGGCCCGCTTCGCCCTTTCCACGGGCGACGAAATCGTGGTCACCGAGATGGAACACCACGCCAACCTCATCCCATGGCAGCAGTTGGCAGAACGGACCGGAGCCACCCTGCGCTACATTCCGGTCGACGACGCAGGCGCCCTGGACCTCGAAGCCGCGGCCCGTATCATCGGCAGCCGGACGCGAATCCTTGCCTTCACCCACGCCTCCAATGTGCTCGGCACCATCAACCCGGTCGCGGCGCTGATAGCCCTCGCCCGGCCGACCGGTGCGCTGGTGGTGCTGGACGCGTGCCAGTCCGCACCGCACCTGCCCCTGGACGTCAAGGCCCTCGACGTGGACTTCGCCGTCTTCTCGGGCCACAAGATGCTGGCTCCCACCGGAATCGGCGGCCTGTACGGCAGGTCAGAGCTGCTCAACGCGATGCCGCCGTTCCTGACCGGCGGGTCCATGATCACGACTGTCACCATGGAACGCGCCGGGTTCCTGCCCAGCCCGCAGCGCTTCGAGGCCGGAACCCAGAAGATCTCACAAGCCGTGGCGCTCGCTGCCGCTGCGAACTACCTGAGCGAAACCGGGCTCGACCGGATCCACGCCTGGGAGTTCAAGCTCGGCCAGCGCCTCGTGGCAGGCCTGGAGTCCATCCCCGGAATCCGCGTGCTGGGCCCGGCTGCAGGACAGGAACGAATCGGCCTGGCGGCGTTCGACGTCGCGGGCGTCCACGCGCACGACGTCGGGCAGTTCCTGGACAGCCGGGGGATCGCCGTGCGGGTGGGGCACCACTGTGCCCAGCCCCTGCACCGCCGGCTGGGCCTGACGGCGAGTACCCGCGCGAGCACCTACCTTTACAACACAACGGACGATGTGGACGCGTTTCTCAACGCCGTCGCCGATGTCCGCGGTTACTTCCAAGCCTGAGGACGGCAGTACATGAGTCTCGACCAGCTTTACCAGCAGATCATCCTGGAGCACTCCAAGGCCCGGCACGGCAGCGGGCTGGCCGGGGCTGAGGTCCCCGATGGTGCGAGCAGCGGCAAGTCCCATCAGCTCAATCCGGTGTGCGGGGATGAAATCACCGTCCGGGTCGCCGTCGCGGACGGCAAGGTCAGGGAACTGCGCTGGGACGGCGATGGCTGCTCGATTTCGATGGCGTCTGCTTCCGTATTGACGGACTTGGCCGAGGGCATGGCCACCGAGGAGTTCCGGTCCGTGATCGGAAGTTTCCGTGAAGTGCTGCGCTCCCGCGGCAAGGTCGCCGCAGACCCGGAAATCCTCGGGGACGCCGCGGCGTTTGAGGGCGTGGCGCGCTACGCGGCCCGCGTCAAATGCGCGATGCTCTCCTGGGTCGCGGCGGAGGACGCGCTCGGGCAGGCCGTCTCCCACTAAGACCCGCCCTGGAGTTCGCCGGGACGCGGTCGGACCTGCTCAGGGCCGGCCGAGGCCCTTGTAGGTCCAGCCCGCGGCGCGCCACTTGGCCGGGTCGAGGACGTTGCGGCCGTCGAGGATGCGCGGCGCCGAGACGAGCGCCCGGGTGCCGTGCGGGTCCAGCTCCCGGTACTGCTTCCACTCGGTCAGCAGCAGCACAGCATCGGCCCTGCGCAGGGTGGTTTCCAGATCAGGTTCCAGCGGGAGCTCCGGGAACCGCTTGGCCGCATTGGTCAGGGCTTGCGGGTCGGTGACGGTGACTACTGCGCCCTGAAGCTGGAGCTGGGCCGCGGCGCTCAGTGCCGGCGAGTCGCGGACGTCGTCGCTTTCCGGTTTGAAGGCGGCGCCCAGCACCGCGATGCGCTGGCCCATCAGCGAACCGCCGCAAAGTTCCCGGGTCAGCTCGACGACGCGGGTGCGGCGCCGCATGTTGATGGCGTCCACCTCGCGCAGAAATGTGAGCGCCTGGTCCGCCCCCAGCTCGCCGGCGCGGGCCATGAAAGCCCGGATGTCCTTGGGCAGGCAACCACCGCCGAAGCCGATGCCGGCATTGAGGAACTTCCGGCCGATCCGTTCGTCGAGGCCGATCGCGTCGGCCAGCTGGGTGACATCCGCGCCGGTGGCTTCGCAGACCTCGGCCATTGCGTTGATGAAGGAGATCTTGGTGGCGAGGAACGAGTTGGCGGCGGTCTTCACGAGCTCGGCCGTCGCGTAGTCGGTGACCAGCCGGGTCGTCCCGTTGGCGAGGGACGCCTTGTAGATCTGGTCCAGGATCGCCACAGCGGGGTGGTCCTCGCTGCCGTCCGGCACGCCGTACACCAGCCGGTCCGGGTTCAGGGTGTCGGTAACCGCATGGCCTTCGCGGAGAAATTCGGGATTCCACACCAGCGTGGCGCCGGGTTCGGTTTCGGTGATGACCTCGGCCAGCCGGGCCGCGGTTCCGACCGGTACGGTGGATTTGCCGGCGATGATGTCGCCGGGGGACACCTGGGCGGCCAGCGCCTCCACCGCGGCATCGACGAAGCGCAGGTCCGCGCCGTTTTCGCCGCGCTTTTGCGGAGTGCCCACACAGATGAAATGGACCTCCGATCCGTGGGCGGCCGACATCTCCGTGGTGAACCTCAAACGCCCCGACTCCTCGAGCGCGGACAGCAGCTCGTCGAGCACGGGCTCGTAGAAAGGCGCCTGCCCCGCGGACAGCTGCGCCACCTTGCCCGCGTCAAGGTCGATGCCCACCACATCATGACCAAGCTTCGCCAGGCACGCCGCGTGTACTGCGCCAAGATACCCGCAGCCGATAACCGATATCCGCATTCCGTGGTCCTCCCGCAAAGGGTGTGATCAAAGGTTACGTCGTGGAGGCGAGTTCGGCACGGGCTTGCGGAGAGTCAGAACCAGCAGCATTAGCAGGCAGCCGAAGGTTGCCCCCGCGGTGTTCGCGGCGACATCAAGCAGGGTGGGGTAACGTGCGGGCAGGAAAACGAACTGGGCGAGCTCGATCGCGGCGGACAGCACCAACCCCGCGGCCCCGCCGGCCCACCAGTAGCGCCTGCCGAGGATCCAGACCACCAAGGCGCCCAGCGGGACGAACAGGAGAACGTTCGACGCCGACTCAACGAATGCGTAATCGATCCAGCCGGGCATCCCTCGTCGGTGCAGGTCCTTCAGCGCCTTGACCAGCAGCCCGGCCCCGGCGCGGTCCACGGGCGTGGGCCACAGCGCTATGGCGCCCAGAATCATCGCGTAGGCAAGGAACTCCCACCTGGCTACGCGGCGGCGGGATCGCAATCGGAAGCGCCTTTCGGTAGTTCACGGGCGTTTCCCTGAGTGTAGCGCCCGCGGACGCCGCGAACCCGTGGTGTGCCTTTGTGCCCGAGGCCGTCTAGCCGAGCAGGCCGGCGATCCCGATTGCCGCCGTCGCCGCCCCGAGCACCATCGAGATGCTGAC
>JAODMA010000477.1 GCA_025464545.1 Arthrobacter sp.
CCGGGGCGGGGTTGGTGCTACCCGGACACGGTGATCCCTGGACCCGCGGCATTGAGGAGGCCGTTGCTATCGCGCGGCACGAGGGACCGGCATAGCCGGGACGCAGGCGGGACCTATCAAGCCGGTCCCGCCTGCGTCCTGCGCGTTATGCCACGACACGTTCTGCCTAGGACCCGGCCTGGTCGAAGGCCCGCTTCGCTGCCGCCTGCGCATCCGCCAGCGCCTTCTCCGCGGGCTTTTCGCCGAGCAGGGCTGAGGCCACGGCGTTTTTCAGCTCGGTCTTGATCGCCTGGCCGGCCGGAGACGCTCCCAGGGACTTTCCGGTGGGCAGGACGTCGTAGAACGTTGCAATCGTTTCGTCGAAGCCGGCGTTGCCGCTGGGCTTGACGAACTTGTCCCGGATCAGCTTGTCGGCCGACGGGGATCCGGTGAAAAGTCCGGTGTTGATAGCTCCGGGAGTCGCCGCGATCTTGTCCGCCCGTGCCGCGCCGGCGGCAGACCAGGCGTCGTCAGTTACCAGGGACGTCATCCAGGCGCAGGCAGCATTCGGGTTCTTCGCGCCGGCCGGGATGACGAAGGACGTTCCGCCGGCCACGGTAACCGGGCTGCCGGACTTGTCCTTGAACGGCACAGCGGAGATGTTCAGGCTTTGGGCGTAGGGTGCGAGCACGTTGACGTACCACTGGTTGTTCAACTGCGCGGCCACCTGGCTCTTGACGTACTGGTTTTCCTTCCCGAACGTGTCGAAGGCGTCGGTGAAGCTCTTGACCTTTGCGTAACCACCCTGGGCGTCGTGGATCTCCTTCAGGTAGTTGAGCGCTTCCGTATTCGCGGGGTCATCGAGTGCAGGCGCTCCAGTCTCGTCCATGAGGCGGCCGCCATTGCCAAGCAGCCACAGCTCCGTCTGCCCGGCCGCTACAGGGTCAAAGCCCAAGGTGCTGGGGTTGTCGCCGCTGGCCTTGTACATTTTGGAAACGGCCGCCAGGAGCTTGTCCTTGCTCGCGGTGTCGATCTGGTCCTTGTCCACCCCGGCGGCCTGCATCACCGCCTGGTTGAGGATGATGGCCGCAGGCTGGTAGAACTGCGGCACCGCCCAGATCTGGTCCTTGTAGGTGATTTGTTCTGTCACGGCGGGGTAGAACTGCTTGGCCGGATCCATGCCCTGCGCCTTGAAACAAGCGTCCAGGGGCTTGATGAGTCCCTGCGCGGCATACGTGGCCACGAACGCGCGATCCATCTGGACCACATCCGGCACGTCGCCGCTGGCGGCGCGGGTAGTGAACTTCTGGGCGTCAAAAGCTGTCTGATCCATGGTGATCTGCAGGTCTTTGTGCTGGTCCGCCGCATACGCCATACGGGCTTTCCCGACGTCGTCCGCATTGTCGAACCCCCAGGCATTGAGCGCTCCGGAAGCCTCCCTGGAGAATTCCGCCTTCTCCTCCACAGTCCCGCTGCCTTGTCCTCCGCAGGCCGTGGTTGCAGCCAACGCGGCTACCACGGCAAGGGCCAGCACAGTTTTCCTCGCGCCCATGGGTTTCCTTCCGTCCATGTTCCAGCCACAATGCCAGAACAAATATCAGTGGAAAGACAGTTGTCTTTCAAAACATAAGTACACTTGCTATTTCGAAAGCTAGCGTAACCCGGGAGGGGCGCGCAAGGCGGCGGGCGGCCCCGCGGTCAGGCGTGCCCACTGCTCCGGGATGGAAGAACGGAGCACTCTGTGAGCGCAGACCTGGCCCGGAGAGCGGGGTCGCGGGGCACCAAACGCACCGCGCGCCGCGGGAGGGAGAAGTACAACCGCCGTGAAGCCCTGGCCGGTTATCTGTTCATTTCGCCTTGGATCATCGGATTCGTCGTGTTCATGCTGGGAGCGATGGCCTACAGCCTGGTGATCTCCTTCAGCCGCTACAATTTGGCGACCAACGTGGCCCGGCCGGTGGGCACCGCCAATTACGCGCTCTTGTTCGACGATCCCAAGGTGGCGCTCTCGCTCGCCAACACGCTCTTCTACGCGGTCATGGCCGTACCGCTGGAAATCTGTGTGGCCCTGGGACTGGCGTTGCTGCTAAACCGGGTGGGCCGGGGCGCCGGTTTCTTCCGGACCGTCTATTACCTGCCCAAGATGACGCCCTCCGTGGCGACGGCGTCGGTGTTCCTGCTGCTGCTCAACGGAAACACCGGGGCCATCAACCAGGCGCTGGGCTTTTTCGGGATCCCCGGGCCGCAGTGGCTGATCGACCCTGCCTGGGTAAAGCCCTCGATCGTCCTGATGACGCTCTGGGGTGTCAGTGGCACCATGGTGATTTTCCTGGCAGCGCTTAAGAGCGTACCGAGAGACCTGTACGAGGTTGCGGCCCTTGACGGCGCCGGGCCCGTGCGGAAGTTCTTCTCCATCACGGTCCCGATGATTTCCGGCGCCATCTTCTTCAACGTCATCGTGCTCACGATCGCTGCCCTGCAGGTGTTCGACCAGGCCTATCTGCTGTTCTGGCGGGACCAGACAAATTCCTCGCCGGAATCCTCGCTGTTCTACGGCATCTATTTGTTCCAGCAGGCCTTCCGCGAATTCAACTTTGGCTTTGCCTCGGCGATGGCTTGGGTGCTGTTCGTGATCATTCTGCTGATCAGCCTGCTTCAGGTGAAGATCGGCAACCGGTACGTCTACTACGAGGGGGACAAGAGCTGATGGCAACTATAGGAACCACGCCGCCAGGTTCGACGGCTGAGCCGGCGGACGCGCCGGACGGTGCCGGACAGGCCGGACAGGCCGGCCAGCCCGGCCAGCCAAGACTTGCCGGGCGGCGGAGGCGCCGCCGTGCACCGCGTTGGACTGCTGCCCAAGTGGCCTTGTGGGCCGTGCTCATAGTCATCAGTGCAGCATTCCTGTACCCCTTGGTCTGGCTGATCTCGGCAAGCCTGAAGCCGCGCGCCGAGGTCTTCGACAACGCCCTGATACCGCGGACCTTCGCTCCGGAAAACTACCTCGAAGTATGGAACCAGTTGCCGCTCCTGCATTGGGTAGGCAACAGCTTCATCATTGCCCTGCTGGCCGCGTTGCTGGTCACCGTCTCCAGTTCAATGGTGGCGTTCGGCTTCGCCTACTTCCGTTTTCCCGGCCGGTCCCTCCTGTTCGGGCTGGTGCTCTCCACGATGATGCTGCCGGGTGCAGTCACCCTGGTCCCGCAGTACCTGATCTGGAAGAACCTCGGAGTGCTGGGCACCTGGATTCCCATGTTCGGCATGAACCTCTTCGGTTCAGCGTTCTACATCTTCCTGCAACGACAGTTCTTCCTGGGCCTGCCCCGGGAACTTTTCGAAGCTGCCCGGATTGACGGTGCCAGCTACTTCGGCCTGTTCCGCCTGATCGCCCTGCCGCTGTCCATCCCCTCGCTCGTGGTGATCTTCATCTTCGAGTTCCAAGCCAGCTGGAACAACCTCCAGTCCGCCCTGATCTACCTCAACGCAGGCTCGGTGGAAGGTTTCACGGCCCCGCTCGGGATTGCCTACGCCATGACCAAGTTCAGTCCCACCAACGGCGGCCAGGGCGACTACCAGTACGTCATGGTCGCAACGTTGCTGATCACGCTGCCCATGCTGGTCCTCTTCGCCTTCGGCCAGCGGCACTTCATCGAAGGGGTGGCCACCGAGGGCAGGAAGGGCTGAAACATATGTGACGCGGCGTTACCCTGCGTGAACGGGTGTTTCCGCATCGTTGTTCCGCTTCACGACGGGGCCCTATCGTCGATGCATGGCAATTCAGGACATTTACCCCACAGCGCTGCGCCTCCTCGGCCGCCCCGTGCTGGTCGTTGGCGGGGGCCCGGTTGCCGCCCGCCGTGCCAAAGGCCTGCTCGACGCCGGCGCCGTCGTCACCGTCGTTGCCCCGCTCGCCTCGCCGGCGCTGCTGGAACTCGCCGACGCCGGCCTGCTCGCCTGGGAACCGCGCCCGTACCGGACGTCCGACGTCGACGGCACCTGGTTCGTCCAGACCGCCACCGGGGTCTCCGCCGTGGACGCGCAGGTTTCGGCCGACGCGGAGGCGCAGCGTGTCTGGTGCGTCAACGCCTCCGACCACGAATCCTCCGCGGCCTGGACTCCGGCCGTCGCGGTTGTGGACGATGTCAAGATTGCCGTGAATGCCGGCGGAGACCCGCGCCGTGCCATGGCCCTCCGCGACGCCGTAGCAACTGCCCTGGAAACCGGGGACCTGCCGCTGCGCCGGCGGCGAGCGTCCAGCGGGTCCGTAGCACTGGTGGGCGGGGGACCCGGCGACACCGGACTCATCACGGTCCGCGGACGGCGGCTGCTCGGCCAGGCCGACGTCGTGGTGGCGGACCGTCTCGGTCCCCGCGACCTCCTCCACGAACTGGCCCCCGATGTTCGCGTGATCGAGGTCGGCAAGACTCCCGGCCACCATCCGGTCCCGCAGTCCGAAATCAACCGGATCCTGGTTGAGGAGGCCGCGCGGGGACACCGCGTGGTCCGGCTCAAGGGCGGGGACCCGTACGTTTTGGGCCGCGGCGGCGAGGAAGCCGAATTCTGCCGGCAGAACGGCGTCGAAGTGGAAGTGGTTCCCGGCGTGACCTCGGCCATCTCCGTTCCGGCCGCCGCCGGCATCCCGGTCACCCACCGCGGGCTCGCCAAGGGCTTCAGCGTCGTCACCGGCCATGAGGAGCTCTCGGAGGTCCCGGCGCGCGCCGACCACACCGTGATTCTGCTCATGGGCGTCGGCCAGCTCCGCGACTCCGCTGCTTCCCTGGCCCGCGCCGGTTTGCCAGCGTGGACGCCTGTTGGCATCGTAGAGAATGGCGACCTGCCTCACCAGCGGGTAACCATCGGAACGCTCGGGACCATTGCGGACCAGGCGGAGGCCGCAGGCGTCGCAAACCCTGCCGTGATCGTGATCGGCGATGTGGTCCGCGTCAGCCCGTTCGCGCCGTCGCACTTCAGGACCGCCGACTACAGCACCACCTCCCCGAACGCGCCACGCACTGCCAGCTCCCGCGTCCTGACCCCGTAACCCCTGCCACAGAGCCCCAGCAAAAGGAACACAGCCGTGTCAATCAGCACCCCCGTAGGAACCGCTGCCCGCCCGCTGCGCATCGCCGTCGTCGGTTCCGGACCGGCCGGCGTCTACGCCGCGGACATCCTCACCAAGAGCGAGGCCGTCAAGAGCGGCGAACTCACCGTGAGCATCGACCTCTTCGACCGCTACCCGGCGCCCTACGGCCTGATCCGCTACGGTGTGGCCCCGGACCACCCGCGCATCAAGGGCATCGTCAACGCCCTGCACAAGGTCCTGGACCGCGGCGACATCCGATTCTTCGGCAACGTGGACTACGGCACCGACCTCTCGCTCGAGGACCTCCGCACCCACTACGACGCCGTCATCTTCGCGACCGGCGCCATCAAGGATGCGGACCTGAACATCCCGGGCATCGAACTCGAGGGTTCCTACGGCGGCGCCGACTTCGTTTCCTGGTACGACGGCCATCCGGACGTTTCCCGCGAATGGCCGCTGGAGGCCAAGGAGATCGCGGTGATCGGCAACGGC
>JAODMA010000108.1 GCA_025464545.1 Arthrobacter sp.
GCCCGCCGCGTCCGGGAAGCGAATGTGTATTCGGAAGTGGTTCCGCATACCTACAGCACCGAGCAGCTGCTGGCCAAGAACCCGGCCGCCATCATCCTCTCCGGCGGCCCCTCCAGCGTCTACGCAGAGGGCGCCCCGAGCGTCGGCGCGGACCTGTTCGAGGCCGGTGTCCCGGTCTTCGGCATCTGCTACGGCTTCCAGGCCATGGCAAACGCGCTGGGCGGCAAGGTGGCCCAGACCGGACTCCGCGAGTACGGCGCCACCGAGACCACCACAATCGGCGATGGGCGTTCCATCCTTGAGGGGATGCCCCAGCACCAGAGCACATGGATGAGCCACGGCGACTCCGTCCACGAGGCGCCTGATGGCTTTGAAGTCCTCGCGACCACGGCCGGCGCCGATGTGGCAGCTTTCGCCAACGAAGCGAAGGGCCTCTACGGCGTGCAGTGGCACCCCGAGGTGAAGCACTCCGCGTACGGCCAGCAGGTCCTGGAAAACTTCCTGTTCAAGGGCGCCAAGCTGGAACCGAACTGGACCACGGGCAACATCCTGGAGGAACAGGTCGAACGGATCCGCGCACAGATCGGCGACGCCCGGGTCATCTGCGGCCTGTCCGGCGGCGTTGACTCCGCCGTGGCGGCAGCCCTGGTCCAGCGTGCCGTGGGCGACCAGCTGACCTGCGTTTTCGTGGATCACGGACTGCTGCGCGAAGGCGAAGCCGAGCAGGTTGAACGCGATTTTGTGGCCGCAACGGGCGTCAAGCTCTACGTCGCCAACGAGCAGGAGCGCTTCCTGAGCGCCCTCGCGGGCGTCAGCGACCCGGAGACCAAACGTAAGATCATCGGACGCGAATTTATCCGTGCTTTCGAGGAAGCGGAGCTGGCCATCATCTCCGAGGCCGCCGCCCACGGCGAGAAAATCAAGTTCCTGGTCCAGGGCACGCTGTACCCGGACGTCGTCGAGTCCGGCGGCGGCGAAGGGGCAGCCAACATCAAGAGCCACCACAACGTGGGCGGGCTGCCGGAGGACCTGCAGTTCGAACTCGTGGAGCCGCTGCGGGCCCTGTTCAAGGATGAAGTCCGCGCCGTCGGCGCCCAGCTGGGCCTGCCGCAGGAGATCGTCGGACGCCAGCCGTTCCCCGGTCCCGGCCTCGGCATCCGGATCGTCGGCGAGGTCACCAAGGAACGCCTGGAACTCCTGCGCAAGGCGGATGCAATCGCCCGCGCGGAACTGACCGCAGCCGGCCTCGACAACGAGGTCTGGCAGATGCCGGTCGTACTGCTGGCGGACGTCCGCAGCGTCGGCGTCCAGGGCGACGGCCGTACCTACGGCCACCCGATCGTGCTGCGACCGGTGTCCTCCGAGGACGCCATGACGGCCGACTGGTCACGGCTGCCCTATGACCTGCTGGCCCGGATTTCCAACCGGATCACCAACGAAGTGGACGGGGTCAACCGCGTGGTACTGGACGTAACCAGCAAGCCGCCGGGAACCATCGAGTGGGAATAGCCTGCTAAGCAGGTGAAGCGGCCGGCCTCCTGACGGGGCCGGCCGCTTTGTCTGCGGCCGGTATTTTGCCGGCTGTTCTCAGCGGGTGTTTTCTGGTCAATTTGGCCGGCGCCAGTGTTGCGGACTCTTGCTGGCCCCTGATTCGGGCTACTCTCGAAGGCATGCCGGTATGGTCCAGGGCGTCACGCTCGAGCACGGAAAACGCGAGCCCAGTAAAAGCGAGCACAGAAAAGAAGGCAGCAGTGTCAGTTGGTCAAGGCCACCACGAGGGCTCAGAGGAGCTCAGGAAATGGCTGTCGGGGCTCAAACCCGTCACCGGAGCAGACACGATGCTGCGCTTCACCAAAACGCCCGAGGGCTCCATCGACCTGACCCACGCGCACCCGTCCGGCCTGGCCCAGCTTATGGCGGGCCGGCGTACCCGGCTTTCCACCCTGATCAGGGACCGCCAGCAGTTCGTCGTAGCCGCCCGCGCCTCGCGGAACCTGCGCTCCAAGATCTTCGAACTCTCGAACGACCGCGGCATCGACGCCGGATACTTCTCCGCCGGCACGGTCGTCTGGACTTCCGCTGTGGGGGGCAAGCCGCAGCGCGTCTCGGCCCCCGTCATGCTCATTGCCGTTTCGCTCACCGTCCGGCCGGGCGAGGACGACTACGAACTCCAGCTGACTGAACAGGCCCGCATTAACCCGGCACTGATCCGCCACCTGAAGACCATCCACGGGATCGTTTTCGACGTCAATGCCGTCACCCGGATGGCGTACAGCACCGCCCGGTTTGATCCGCAGCCGGTGCTGGACCGCCTCGGCACGCTCATCCAGCCCATCCATGGTGCCGAGGTGGAACACAACCTCCTGGTCTCAACGTTCTCGGACCTCTCCGGGAACCTCGAGGATCCCTGGATTAACGAAAACAACGCCCTCGTCGCGGCCCTCGCCCGCGCCGCCTCCGGGGCGCCCGTGGAGGTGCCCGAACTCAAGCCGGGCCGCTTCCCGAGCACCGATGCGCGCAACCCCGCGGAGGAACTGCTGCTGCTCGACGCCGATGCGGACCAGCAGTACGTCCTGGACGCCGTCCGGGCGGGGGACTCGCTCGCTGTAAGCAGTCCGCCGGGGACCGGCCAGACCCAGACCGCCATCAACACGATCGGCGCGCTCGTCGACGAAGGCAAGACCGTCCTGGTCGTGGGGGACAGGCGCGCCAGCCTGGCCGAGATCTCCGGCCAGCTGGAGACGCTCGGTCTCGATTCCATGCTCTTCCAGCTTTCCGGCAACGCGGCGCCGCTGCAGCTCAAGGGTCAACTGGTCCGGGCGATCGTCCGCAACGAGAAGTCCCTCGAACCGCAGCTCAGCAACCTTCACACCACGCTCACCGAGCACCGCCACGCCCTCATGGACCACGTCGCCTCGTTGCACAACGTCCGCCAGCGCTGGGGCTGCTCGCCGTACGAGGCGATGCAGTCGCTGGCCGAACTGACCTCGATCCATCCCGCGCCCGCGACCACGGTGCGGCTGAAGCGCAGCGTGCTGGACAACATCCGGGACCGTGACGAACTGGCCGGACGGCTCCGCCGGGCGGCCGAGTTGGGCAGTTTCAGCCGTGCCTCCACCACCAGCCCCTGGCACGGGGCACGCCTGCTGACCCGGAAGGAAACCCACGAGGCGCAGCAGGTCGCCGTGTCCCTGGCAGAGAAGCTGCCGCTGCTGCGCGAACGCATGAACGGCGTCGCGGACCACGCCGAAATACGCCTCGGCAACACATTTGCCGAATGGGGCGAGCAGATCGAACTCCTCGTCGCCGTGCGTGAAAGCCTCGACAAATTCACCCCGGACATCTTCGACCGTCCGGTCCACGACCTCATTTCCGCGACAGCCTCCTCCTCCTGGCGCCGCGAGCGGAACATCGATATGCCGTCCATGCAGCGCTCCCGCCTGCGCCGTGTCGCGAAGGAATATGTCCGCCCCGGCGTCCACATCGCCGATCTCCACAGCTCGCTCGTCCTCGTCCAGGACCAGCGGGCCGCCTGGTCCGGCTACGCCACGACCCAGCGCCACCCGGCGGTCCCTTCCGGGCTGGCCGACATCTCGGCCCTCTACCGTGAACTCGGGGCCGAACTGTTCGAACTGGGACTGGCGGTCAAGCACACCGCGGCCGGCGGCGAGCTGCTGTCCACGCCTTACGAAGAGCTGATGGAGCGACTGGAACTTCTGGTCTCGGACACCGGCACGCTGGAGACCCTTCCGGAGCGGACCCTGCTCGTGGAAAACATGCGCGAGCATGGTCTTGGCGAGCTGCTCGCCGACCTGGCCGAGCGCGAGGTGCCGGCGGAATCGGTCGCGGCCGAACTCGAGCTGGCCTGGTGGCAGTCCGCCCTGGAAGCCATGATCAGTGGCGACGATTACCTCGCCATGTCCGACGGTGACGCGCTGCGCCAGTTGGAAGCCGAATACCGCCTCGCTGACAACGCCCACATCGCCAGCGGCGCTGCCCGGCTGCGCTGGAAGCTTGCCGAGCGCTGGCGGGCGGCCATCGCGGAGAACCCGCGGCAGGCGGACCTGCTGCGCAGCCTGCTCAAGGACGGGCGCGTGACGCTCGCGGCGTTGACCGGGCAGGCCCCGGAGCTGCTGCCCAAGCTGGTCCCCGTCTGGTCCGTCAGCCCCTATCTGATGTCCGGGTTGCTGCCGATCGAGCAGAAGTTCGACGCCGTGGTCATCCTCGACGCCGAGGCAACCTCATTGCAGGCCGTCCTGCACGCCATCGCGCGCGCCCAGCAGGTCATCGCCTTCGGCGACGACCAGATCGCCAGCCCCAGGACCTTCACCGTCAGCGTGGAGCGTCTCGCCGCCGGC
>JAODMA010000114.1 GCA_025464545.1 Arthrobacter sp.
CGCGCCTTCGCGGCTGGGGCGAATCGATGTCCCGCCAGGCCGGCGGCCAGGTGGGCGGCGCCGGTGCCGGCATGGGCTCGCGCGGTCCTGGTGAAACCAAGATCGAACTGGACCGCCGCCGGATCCGCACCCGGATGGCCAAGCTGCGGCGCGAAATCGCCGCGATGAAGCCGGCCCGGGAAACCAAGCGCGCCAACCGCCGTCGTAATGCCGTGCCGTCGGTGGCGATCGCCGGCTACACGAACGCCGGCAAGTCCTCACTGCTGAACCGGCTGACCGACGCCGGTGTGCTGGTGGAGAACGCCCTGTTCGCCACCCTGGACCCGACGGTCCGCAAGGCCGAAACCTCGGACGGGCTGGGCTACACCCTCGCCGACACGGTGGGATTCGTCCGCTCGCTGCCCACCCAGCTCGTGGAGGCCTTCCGCTCTACCCTGGAGGAGGTCGCGGACTCGGACCTGATCCTGCACGTCGTCGACGTCTCCCACCCGGACCCGGAGGGCCAGATTGCGGCCGTCCGCTCGGTGTTCAGCGAGGTCGATGCACGCAAGGTGCCGGAAATCATCGTCCTGAACAAGGCCGACGCTGCCGACCCGTTCGTGATTGAAAGGCTCAAGCAGCGCGAACCGCGGCACATCGTGGTCTCGGCCCGGACCGGAGAGGGCATTCCGGAACTGCTGAAGGCGATCAGCGAAGGCATCCCGCGGCCCAGTGTGAAGCTGGAACTGATGATCCCCTACAACCGCGGGGACCTGCTCAGCAAGCTCCACGAGACCGACGCCGAGATCCTCAGCCTCGACCACGAGGAGACCGGCACGCGCGCCGTTGTGATGGTCCGCGAAGGTCTGGCCGCTGAGCTGGATTCGTTCATCAGCAATGACTGAACCAGCGGCGACCGCAAGGGACACCGACGAAGACCGTCCGGCGGAGGAGGTCCCCGAAGGGGAAGCCTCCGGCGGACAAGACCCTGATGGTGCGGATCCGGCGGCCGAGGACCCTGCGGCTGCGGGACCGGCAGGCAAGGAACCGGTAGGAAATGCCGGCCCGGCCGGCGAGGAGTTCGTGATCGAACTCCTCGACCGGGCGGTGTCCGGCATGGGTGGCCAGAGCCGTACCGGCCAGCATGAAATGGCCCGCCAGGTCGCCCACGCCATCGACACCGGCGACCATCTCCTGGTCCAGGCCGGCACCGGCACCGGCAAGTCCCTGGCCTACCTGATCCCGCTGATCGCGCATTCCCTGGTCAGCGACAAACCCACCCTGGTCTCCACCGCCACTCTGGCCCTGCAGACCCAGATCGTGGGCCGCGACCTGCCCCGGCTGCTCAAAACCATCACCCCGGCCCTGGAGCGCCCCGTCAAGGTGGCCCTCGTCAAAGGCCGCGCCAACTACGTCTGCCGCCACAAGCTCGAGGGGGGCTTCCCCTCCGAAGAACCCTCCGAGGGTCAGCTGTTCTCCCTCGGCGAGGACACGGCCGTTCCGCATTTCGCCGCGGCCATGGGCGGCCCGTCCTCCCAGCTCGGCAAGGAAGTGGTCCGGCTGCGCGAATGGGCGGAGGAAACCGCCACCGGGGACCGTGACGAGCTTATGCCCGGGGTGACGGACCGCGCCTGGCGCCAGGTCTCCGTCACTTCAATGGAATGCCTCGGCGCCCAGAAGTGCCCCCTGGCGGCCGAATGCTTCAGCGAACTGGCCCGGCAAAACGCGGCTGACGCCGACGTCGTTGTCACCAACCACGCCATGCTGGCCGTCAGCGCCTTCGAAGGCCTGGCCGTGCTGCCCGAGTACGACGTCGTGGTGGTGGATGAGGCGCACGAACTCCAGGACCGCGTCACCGGCGCCGTCTCGGGCCAACTCTCCGTGGCGATGGTCCATGCCGCCGCGTCCGGGGCCCGGAAGCACACGGCCATCACGGTGGACGCCCTCAACAACGCCGCGTCCCATCTCGAACTCGCCATCGAAGGCGTTCCCAGCGGGTTGATGCCCAATGGGCTCAACAGCGAGCAGCTGGACTGCGTGGACCAGCTGCGGGACGCCTGCCGGGCAGCACTCTCGGATTCCAAGGGGGACAGCAGCAACACTGCCGACGGCGGGCGTCAGCTGGCGCGCTCCCGCCTGATGGTCATCCTGGAACTCTGCGAGCGGCTCCTGGCCGCACGGGAGAACCGCGAGGTGGTCTGGTTCTCCCGGAACAGCACCTTCGACCCTGCCCAGGGGTACTCCCAGCCGGACGAGAGCGCACCGGCGCTGATTAATGTCGCCCCGCTGAGCGTCGCGGGACGGCTCCGCGAGGGCCTCTTCGCGGAGCACACGGTCATCCTGACCTCGGCCACCCTGGCAATCGGCTCGGCCTTCGAACCGGCCGCGGGCGGCCTGGGCCTGGTCGGCCCCGGCGCGCCCAGCTGGACCGGAGTCGACGTCGGCTCGCCCTTCGATTATCCCAAGCAGGGCATCCTCTATGTTGCAAAGCACCTGCCCAAACCCGGCCGCGGCACGTCCCCGGAAGCACTCGACGAGCTCGAGAAACTGATCCGCGCTTCCGGCGGCGGGGCACTGTGCCTCTTCTCATCCCGGCGCGCTGCCGAGGACGCCGCCGAGGCGCTGCGGGCACGGCTGGACGTGGTCATACTCTGCCAGGGGGATTCGACCATGACGGCGCTGGTGCGCCAATTCGCCGATGAACCGGACACGTGCCTCTTCGGCACCATGTCTTTGTGGCAAGGCGTTGACGTCCCGGGGGACTCATGCCGGCTCGTGGTCATCGACAGGATCCCGTTCCCCAGGCCGGATGACCCGCTCATGACGGCGCGTTCCCGGGCAGTGGCCCAGGCCGGCGGCAACGGTTTCATGAGTGTCTCGGCCACCCATGCCGCGGTCCGCCTGGCCCAGGGTGCGGGCCGGTTGATCCGTACGACGACGGACAAAGGCGTGGTGGCGGTGCTGGACTCACGGCTGTCCACGGAGCGCTACGGCGGATTCCTCCGGGCAGCCTTGCCGCCGTTCTGGCCGACCACCGATCCGGCAATCGCCGTCGCGGCCCTGGAACGGCTCTCCCAGGCGTCGGCACAGGCCGCCAGCTAAGGCGCGCGGGGCAGCAGCCGGGCGGATACGCCAAGGGCCCCGGCCGGCGCACCGGTGGGGCCCTGAACCGCAAGTTCTAGAGGGAACGCAGGACCGAGACAACCTTGCCCATGATGACGGCGTGGTCGCCGAGGATCGGCTCGTATTGCGTGTTCTGCGGCAACAGCCAGGTGTGGCCGTCGCGCTGACGGAATGTCTTCACTGTCGCCTCGTCGTCGAGCAGTGCGGCCACAATGTCGCCGTTGACAGCGTCGCCCTGCTGGCGCACGACTACCCAGTCGCCGTCACAGATGGCGGCATCGATCATCGAGTCGCCGGCCACCTTGAGCATGAAGAGTTCGCCGTGGCCCACCAGTTGGCGCGGCAGCGGCATGACGTCTTCCACGACCTGATCCGCGAGGATCGGTCCTCCTGCCGCAATACGCCCCACCAGCGGCACCATGGCAGTATCTGTGGCGCTGGCAAGCTCCGAGACGGAGAGCCCTCCGACGGCGCGAAGGCCGCCGGTCTTTTCCACTCCCGATACCTTCGTGCTGCCCTCATCCAGAGTCAGCGGCATGAGGACCTCCATGGCGCGCGGCCGCTTGGGATCGCGGCGCAGGTAGCCGAGCTTTTCGAGTTGGGAAAGCTGGTGCGTCACGCTCGACAGGCTCGCCAGGCCGACAATGTCGCCAATCTCGCGCATTGAAGGCGGGTAGCCGTTGTCCGTCACCGAGCGCTGGATGGTTTCAAGGATTTTCTTCTGCCGGACGGTGAGGCTCTTGGGCGGCCTGGCTGACTGCGGGCTCCGCTGCGATGCCCTGCCGCCCGTGGCTTGTGCTGCCATATCTGCCATTGCCTTTCATTCCGCCCGGCTGCCGTGGCTGCAGTTACCGGGACCCTCCGGCCTGATTGTCAGACCCTGCTGATCAACTACTGATGATCGCCTGCGGAGGTGGTTGTCCTGTTCCTCAAACGTAGGCCAGCCGTCCGGCTTTATCAAACATTTGTTCTAGCGAGTCTCGACAATGTTCGTTGATAGGTGCTAAAACTGAACTAGCGAAGTTCGAATATGTGTTCGAACAACGCGGTCCGGATGGAGGCTTCGCTGTCGATTCCAGTAAAGCGTTCGGTTCTATGTTCGAAGGTTAGGCCGGTTGGCGGCAGGTACGTGGAGTACGCCGGGCGGCACAGTATGGTCCAGGAGGGCTCAGTTCATGTCAGCTTCAAACGCGTTTCACGACACTTTCGGCCAGGAAGCATCCGGCGGGTATGGCCGCCCGGTTTCCCCGGCTTCCGCCGGCCACACCGCTTCGGCCAGCGGCGCCGGATGTGGCCGGCAGGCGCCGCTGCGGCTGACCCGTCGGGGACGGTTCGTCTTCTTCGGCGTGCCGCTGATCCTGTTGGCCGCGCTCATCCTTTCGTTCAGCGGCTTCCTGAACGCGCCCGCCAAGGCTTCCGAATCCGCCGCGGAACTGTCACTGACTCGCACGGTCTCCGTTACGGTCCAGCCCGGAGAGTCGCTGTGGGCCATCGCAGGTTCCGTGGCACCCGAACGCGACCCCCGCGACGTGGTCGCCGATATCGTGCAGCTCAACAACCTTGAGGCCGCCCGCGTGCTGCCCGGCCAGACGCTGTTCGTCCCGGCCAAGTAGCACTGCGGCCGAGGCAACTCGCCCAGGCTGCAGGGCAACAGCTGGCGGTTCGCGGGATGGGAACCGGGCGCGCCAGGCGTCACAGTTTCAAGCTCCGCCAAGGTCTCACTTAAACTAGGCAGGTGACTGACCAGTTAGAGCGCCTGAACCGACTTCCCCTCCGGACCAATCTGCGGGGTATGACCCCCTATGGGGCCCCCCAGCTGGACGTCCCCATCCTGCTCAACGTCAACGAAAACACCCACGGCGTCCCGGCTGACGTCCGTGCGGCCATCTCCGAGGCCGTAACGGAGGCAGCGGCCGGCCTCAACCGGTACCCGGACCGCGAGTTCACCGAACTGCGCGAAGCCCTCGCGGAGTACCTCGGCCACGGACTTGGCGCCGAGAGCATCTGGGCAGCCAACGGCTCCAACGAGGTGCTTCAGCAGATTCTCCAGGCGTTCGGCGGGCCGGGACGTACCGCCCTGAGCTTTCCGCCCACATACTCCATGTACCCCCTGCTCGCTGCGGGGACGGACACGGAGTACATTGCGGGGCTGCGGGCGGACGGCTACGGGCTGGGCGCAGATTCCGCTGCCCGCCAGGTCCGGGAACTTCAGCCGAACATCGTCTTCCTGTGTTCCCCGAACAATCCCACCGGCACGGGTCTCGGCCTGGACGTCGTGGAGGCTGTCTACGAGGCCGGCGAGGCCAGCCAGACCATTGTGATCGTCGACGAGGCCTACCACGAGTTCGCCCACGACGGAAC
>JAODMA010000189.1 GCA_025464545.1 Arthrobacter sp.
AACTCGTGGATCTTGTCGGCCCCGGCCTGGTGGCCCTGGCTGGTTGGAGCGTTGAACTGGCGGGCCCACCGCCGGTTGCCGTCCACCATGACACCGATATGTTTCGGGATCCGGTCCGGGTCAAGGGACCGTTGGAGCCGGCGCTCGTAGAAGCCATAAAGGAACCCGGGCAGTTCCATCCGGAGATTCACCTGGCTTCCTTGAAGTACGACTGCAGTGCACGTCCTAGGCTACCTGCCGGACGGCCGGGGCGGGTGCAGGGCAGCTCCGTCCTTCCTTCGCGACACTCGTTACCGATGAGTAACTTACTAGGGCGTAGGTTATTATGGCGGCATGGAAAGCAACACTCCGGAGTCCTCGCCGAAACGCCCGGTGGACCGCGGAACCGCCATGGACGACGCCGCGGTCAAGCTCGCCGAACTGCTGATGATCAAGCCCAGGTGGCGCGGCTGGATCCACACCGGGACCGCCCCGCTGGCGCTGGCAGCCGGCCTGGTGCTGGTCATCCTGGCCCCCACCCCGGACCTCAAGATCGCTTCCGCCATCTATGCCCTCACCGGGGTGCTGCTTTTCGGCATCAGCGCCATCTACCACCGGGGGAACTGGTCGCCGCGCGGCAAGATAGTGCTGAAGCGGCTGGACCACACAAACATCATGCTGGTCATCGCCGGCAGCTACACACCGCTCGCCTGGTCCCTTTTGGACCGGCCAAAGGCCCAACTGCTGCTCTGGGTGATCTGGTCCGGCGCCATCCTGGGCGTGCTGTTCCGGCTGCTGTGGACCAATGCCCCGCGCTGGCTCTACGTACCGGTCTACATAGCCCTCGGCTGCGGCTCCCTGTTCTACCTGCCGGAATTCTTCGCCGCCAATCCGGCCTCTGCCATCCTGATCTGCGTCGGGGGCGTCCTCTACATCACCGGGGCCATCTTCTACGCCTTGAAGAAGCCGAACTTCAGCTACGAGCACTTCGGCTTCCACGAGCTGTTCCATGCCCTCACGGTCTTTGCCTTTGCCGCGCACTACGTCGCGATAGCCACCGCCGTCCTCAGCTGAGCGGTACAGCGCACCGGTCCGGGCCGGGTCCCGCCCAAGGTCCGGGTCCGGTCTTCAGGCGGGGCGTCCGCCGGCCACCAGCTCCGGCAGCTGGCGCATGTCGTGGAACACTGTGGGCCCGGGTCAGGGAAGTCATCGCTCCATGGTGGCGAGTCGTTCCCGCACTGCCTCGGCTGAACCGACGGGCAGGTCGCAGACCATGCCGCGGCAGAGGAACACCTGCGGCGAGCCGTCCGGGGCGGGGCCGCGGCCGTGCAATAGCGGTACGGAAGGCGCGGCCTCGGAAGCGTCCTGGACGGCGGTCACGAGTCCGGGGCTCGGTGAGAGCAGCAGTTCCCGGTGCAAGGCTGCGCGCTCCGGCGTGTCCGGACCTGTGACGGCGGCCTCCACCGGGCCGGCGAGCGCGGCCTGTGCCGTCGCGAGCAGCCAGCCGGCCGCCCGGGGCGCCCGGACAGCAAGGGGCGGCAGCAGCTCGAGGATGTTGCCGGCCAGCGAGCGGTATTCGGCGGAGCCGGTCAGGGCGGAATGGGTCAGGAGTGCGCCGGCCAAGGCGGCGGCGCCGCTGGGGGTGGCACTGTCGAAGGGATCAAGCGCCGGACTGCCGCCCTGGGCATTCGTCACCTGGGCGGACTCCCCCGTTGTGTCTGTCAGGACGCCTTCCGCGGCGAACCGTGAGCAGGCAGCCGCAAGGATCTCCCCGGCCAGGCCGAACCAGCGCGTCCGGCCGGTGACGGAGTAGAGGGAAAGCAGTCCCTCGGCGCAGAAGGCGTAGTCCTCCAGCAACCCGCCGATCCCGCGGGCCGCGCCGTCATGGGAGACCCGCACCAGGGTGCCCGGTTTCCCTTCAGCGCTGGCGCTCCAGTGCACCCGTTCGAGGTAGGCCGCAATCCGTTCCGCGGCGGCGACCAGGGTGGGCCGTTCCAGCACCGCGCCGGCTTCGGCAAGCGCCGCGACGGCCAGGCCGTTCCAGCCGGCCACCACCTTGTCGTCCCGGGCCGGCTGCGGCCGGTGTGAGCGCGCCGCCAGGAGTACCGGCCGCACCCGTTGCCACAGCTGCGCGTCCGCCGGGTCCATCTTCCGCCCGGGGTGCAGCGGGGAGCCCTCGGCGGTTACCGTGCCGCGGTCGGCCACGTTCATCAGGCGGGCAACGGCGGCGCCGTCTTCCGCCCCGAGCAGCCCGGTGAGTTCGGTGCGGGTCCACAGATACGTGGCGCCCTCGGCGTGCACTCCGTCCACCACGGTGTCGGCGTCGAGGGAGGAGGCCAGGGCTTCCGCGGGATTTTCGGGACCGGTCCCCTTGGCCTCGGGTCCGGGCTGGGCCGGCAGGCCCAGCGCTGCCAGGAGCCAGTCGGCGGTGCGGCCGGCGACGTCGGCGGCTTCGGCCGCCGGGTACTCCGCCATTCCGCCGAGCCGGATCCAGTGGACGTACACGCGCAGCAGCTGGGCATTGTCGTAGAGCATCTTCTCGAAGTGCGGGACGGACCAGTCCCGGGTCACCGAGTACCGGGCGAAACCGCCGTCAAGCTGGTCAAACAGGGCCGAACGGGACATCGCCGCCAGCGCGCGGCCGGCCATGTCCCGGGCCCCCTCCGCGGTACCGGAGTCCGCCGTTGACCCGGACGGTGCGGGGCCGGGTCCTGCGGCGGCGTGCCGGATCAGGAATTCCAGCACGGGCGAGGGCGGGAACTTCGGTGCGGTGCCGAAGCCGCCGTCGTCCGGGTCTTCGGAGGCAGCAAGGGCTTCCACAGCCTCGGACAGCAGCCCTGCGCCGACCGGCTCCGGCGGGCGGTCCAGTTGCACTGCGGAGACGGACTGCGAGGCGGCCAGTCCGCGGGCCAGGGTGTCGGCGTTCTGTTCCACGGCGCCGCGGCGCTCCCGCCAGGCTTCGACCACGGCCTCAAGCACCTGGCGGAAGGATGGCCGGCCCGGCAGCTGCCGCGGCGGGAAGTAGGTGCCGGCGTGGAACGCGCGGCCGTCGGGCAGCAGGAAGACGGACATCGGCCAGCCACCTTCGCCGCTGATCGCCTGCGTGGCTGCCATGTAGATGGCGTCGACGTCGGGACGCTCTTCCCGGTCCACCTTCACGGCGATGAAGTTGGCGTTCAGGAAGTCCGCTGTGGCCTGGTCCTCAAAGGATTCATGCGCCATGACATGGCACCAGTGGCAGGCTGCATAGCCGATCGAGAGGAACACCGGGACGTCGCGCGCCGCGGCGAAGGCAAAAGCTTCATCCCCGAACGGGCGCCAGTGGACGGGATTGCCGGCATGTTGCCGGAGATAGGCAGAGGGTTCTGTCCCGAGGGCATTGGCAGCCTCGGGGACCTTCCTGGGAGTTCCGCTGTCAGCGGTTTCCGGATCCCGCATCACCGTTGACTTCCGGACGCGTTCCGGCCCCGTGGTCCGGGTTCCGGTTGGCTGCTTCCGGGTCCCCCGCTGCGGGGGACGCCGGAGCATCGCGGTGCAACGCCGCTTCCGCGGCCGCCGCGCGTTCTTCCTCCACCTGCGCCCGGTAGCGTACCCGGCGGATGCGCCGCACCATGTCCACAATCAGCAGTGCCGTGAGCAGCACGATGAAGGCGGTCAACAGGAAGCCCAGCAGTCCGGGCGTCACCTGGTCCTGGGACAGCCCGGGCCGCAACGACGGCGAGGGGGCGGGCGCCGGTGAGGTGGCCAGGGCGATGAGCAAAGGATGCACGGTTAGGACCTTCTGTGGAATATGGCTGCCCCGGTTGGGGCTGTTCTTGCGGGACTGCTTCGGGACGGTTTCCATCCGCGTTGTTCTACGCGGCATAGAACTTGCCTGCTGGGTCTATCTTAGTCCGGCGAAGAAGTCCTTTTCAGGCAGTTCGGTGGGGATCCTGGAATGAATCAGCGAGTAGTCCTCAAATGGCCAGACGCGGCGCTGCAGCTCCGGCGACACGGCGAAAAAGAACCCCTCCGGGTCCACCTGGGTCCGGTGCGCGCGCAAGGCCTCGTCCCGGGCCTCGAAGAAGTCCCCGCACTCGATCTGGGTAGTCGTGGCGTGGGTCGGCGCGGGCGGCGTATGGCCCTCCGCGTCGGCCTCCAGCCAGGCTGCGATGCGTTCCGCGTAGGGTGACTGGAGTCCCGATTCCGCCAGCGCAAAGTGCAGGGCGCGGAACCGCTCGGGGCTGAACGCACGGTCGTAGTAGAGCTTGCTCGGCGCCCACGCCTCGCCGGTCCCCGGGTAGCGGTCCGGATCCCCGGCAGCTTCGAAGGCCTCGACAGCCACACGGTGGGCCATGATGTGATCCGGGTGCGGATAGCCGCCGTTCTCGTCATAGCTGAGAATGACCTGCGGCTTGAACTCGCGGACCAGGCGCACCAGCGGGGCGGCGGCCCGCTCCAGCGGCTGGGTGGCGAAGGACCCGGCGGGCAGCGGCGGCAGCGGATCGCCTTCCGGCAGGCCCGAATCCACGAAGCCCAGCCAGCGTTGCCGGACGCCCAGGACACCCGCCGCGTGCTCCATCTCCAGCCGGCGGGCCCCTGCCATGTCCCGCTTGGGGTGCGGCTCGCCTTCCATGGCGGGGTTCTGGATGTCGCCGCGGGAACCGTCGGTGCAGGTCGCGACCAGGACATCGACGCCGTCAGCGGCATACATGGCCATAGTGGCGGCACCCTTGCTGGATTCGTCGTCGGGATGAGCATGGACGGCCAGCAGTCGAAGCGGGGCTGACGGGCTGGGGGACGCTGTCATCGTGGGACGGCTCCTCTTTCATCTACAGGTGTTCGGTACGGGTCATTGTGCACTGGATTTCTCGTCCGGTACCGGCCCGGATCCCGGCGCGGAACATCCGCGACCCGATCCACACTAAACTGGACTGGTGACTTCCGAGGATCAGCCTGCCGTGCCCGCGCCGGCATCTCCCAGCCTAGCCAATCGTTACGGCGGCCAAAAGCGCGCGCTCTCCGGCAAGACCAAACGCATCATCCTCACCGCCGCCCTGGCAGTGGGCATCGGATTTATGGCCTGGATCTCGACGTCGAATGCGACCGCGTCGGTGAGCTTCAAGGACATCGGCTACAGCACGCCCGACGCCACCCTCGCAGAAGTCGACTTCCAGGTCACCAAGGAGCCCGCCACGGACGCCAAGTGCGCCATCAAGGCGCTGGACTCCAAGTTCGCCGTGGTCGGCTGGAAGGTGGTCGACGTCGGACCCAACGCCGCGGATGAGGGCGCTGACGGCGGCCGCACCACCGCGCACCGGGCGGTCATCCGCACCGAGGCGCAGGCCGTGTCGGCGGTCGTGGACAGTTGCTGGATTCC
>JAODMA010000244.1 GCA_025464545.1 Arthrobacter sp.
CGAATAGCCGGTCCCCGGCATTTCGGCGCACTCAGGCCCAGGCTTCCCGGAGCGCACGCCAGGCGTCGTCGCCGTCCGCGCCGGGACCGACGGACGCGGCAGGGCTTTGCTTGTCCCGGCGCGCAGACAGACCTCGCAAGTGCCTCCCCGACCCCGCCAGCACCGCCAGGGCCGTGAACACGGAGTAAACCGGGACGAGCGGAACGAGCCACCTGTTGCGGAGCAGGAATTTTGGCAAGGGCGTGCCGGTCACGTCGCGGTGGGCCTGCAGCAGGGCACGCGCCCGGCGCGAGCGCAGCCGCCAGAGGTCCCGCAGAGTCGACGCAGACGCGGTCTGGACCCGGGCAAGAGGTGCGAAGGCGACGCGATATCCAGCCTTGCGGACACGCCAGGCCAGCTCCAGCTCCGCGCCCGCTTCGCCCTCCCGGAACGGGCCGAGCTCGGCCAGGATCTCTCTCCGGAACGCCTCGATGCCGCCGGGAAGGAGCGGGAGGCCGCCCACCTCGGCCAGAGCCCGCCGGGTGATGGCCGCACCAAGGTGACCGATCCCGGCCAGCAGCCCGCCGGGAACATGGCTCCAGCGGACCGGACTGTCATTCCCGTAGACGGCCCCGGTGTGCCGGTCCTCAAAACCTTGAAGCATGGCGTCGACGGTGCAGCGGGAGAAGATCGCGTCCGCGTCGACGAACATCAGCACGTCTCCCGCCGCGTGGCGGACGCCCAGGTTCCGGGCAGCGGCCCGCCCTCTCCCGGGCTGCCGCACGACCTTAATCCGCGGATCCGCCGCGGCGAAGGAGGCCATCAATTCCGCGGTGCTGTCCGTGGAGCCCTCGTCGACGAGGATGACCTCGTATCGCGAGTAGCGCGTTCGCCCGATGGACCGGACGCAATTGCCGAGGACGCTTGCAGCATCGCGGGCCGGAACAATGACCGAGACGCTGGGCCATGCATCCCACAACGTCCGAACTCCCCGGCGCCGGCGGCTGGCCGCACGAAGCTCGAACCCCACCGCCAATGACAACGCCAGCAGCTGGACGAGCCCGAACATAGCGATTATTAGGCCCGGGAGGAGCAGCAGGAAGAACTGGGAACCCGGGTCTTCCTGGTCAAACCACGGCATAGGCGTACGCTGCCGTTCCCTGCCGGAACGACGCGGGGTTGAAGGATGGGAGGTTGAAGGAGGCCAGGACGGCATCGAGCAGTTCCGGTGCCGACTCGCTGCCAGCCCCGAAGCGCGCGTTCACGTCCAGTATCACCGGAGTCCCGTCGTCCCGTCGTCGGACCGTGAGCTCCACCGGGCCCGTCAGTGCCAACGAACGGACGGCGGCCATCGCAAGGTTCCCGACGTCCATGGCCTCGCCGGCTACAGCGCGGCGGACGGATCCCGCCCAGGTGTCCGGGTGTCCGTCTGCCCATGCGGTCCTTTCTGCCACGATCACGAACGGAGCCGTACCGTTGTGCGCGGGGGTTCCAAAGACCATGGGAATGTATTCGGTTCCCGGAATGTGTTCCTGGACGATCTGTCCGTCCGGCAGCGTGGCCCAGTCGACCTGTTGGTTTCCGTCGATTAAAAGCGCTGAACCTGCGCCGCGGTAGACCCTCGGCCTGACGACCACGGGACCGTCCAATGCCGCCATGGCATTTTCTGCGTCGGCGAAATCGCCGGGGACGCCGAAGCGCGGGACCGGGACGCCGGCCGAACGGAGCTGCCAAGCGGTGAAGAGCTTGTCGTCGGCCAGCGCCACGGGTCCGGGGTCGCTGATGATGACGCGGACGTCCCGCCCAAAACCGGCGCGGGCGGCGGACAGGTGAGTCAGTTCCTCGCTGGCCGTCGGAATGACGATATTGATGCCCTCCCGGGCGACGAGGCGCCGAAGCACCGGGACCATTTCCGGATCGGTGGCCGGGGGCACCCGGACCGAGGTGAAGCCGGACCCAGCCGGCAGTTCGCGGACGTCGGCTCCAAGGAAGGGAATGTCTCTGGATTTTAATTGCGCGGCTAGCGCGCGGCCGGCAGGGCCGCCGGCACCGATGACGAGGACGCGGGGTTTCACGGTTTCTCCATTCAATTCTGAGACGGCGTCCAGGGCGTGGCATGACCCTGCGCGATACCCCCTCAAGCAACGGCGGTTTGCAGCGGGAGGCCGCCAGGGTGCGGCAGCCTCGTTTACCAGTAAAAGCGAGCGGCCTATCACAAGGCCCGAGTAGCCGATACTCGAAACTGGCCCCGCCGCGCAGTCGGGGCGCCCTTTCGATACGTGGATTCGGCTTCCGGTTACCCAGAGGGGGCCGGTTCAGGGCAGGCAGGCACCGCGGAGCCCTGGGCATGTCCCTCGCTGCTCCCGCTCGTCCGGGGAGCAAGTCCCACGGACCCACGCACGGATGGACATAGAGGCTATATGTCCATCCGCGCTACCCGCGGGAGGGCATGTCCACCGTTCGCGGGAGGGCATGTCCACCGGCTGGGAGGGCATGTCCACCGCTCGCGGGAGGACGGACCGCGGCCGGACACCCCGGCTGGAGCCGGGGATGCCGTGCGGACCGGGTGCGGGACAGCGCCGGTTACGGAACATGACGGCGGCGGCGGTGCGCGCGGGTGCCGGGAGTGTTACGTTTTTGGAGAGTAATGAGAACCGGTGCCAAGCCCTGACTGGCCGGTCGGCAACCCTCCCTTTTCGCGGCGGGGTGCCTCAGGTGAATACTCGGCATATCGACCATTCGAGCTGCAAGCGTGAAAGAAGGAGTCCCGTCGTGCCCGACGCTTCCGCACCCGCTGTTACAAGCACAGTAACCGCCCCGTCCCCGGCCGCCCCCCGTGCAGCCGCCGAGGAAAGGCTGGCTTACCGCCTGTTCACCGGCCCCGATGACCGTTCCTTCTGTGAGCGTGTTTCCACGGCACTGGCCGAGGGCTATGTGCTGCACGGCAGCCCGTCCGCCACGTTCAACGGCAGCACCGTGATTGTGGCCCAGGCCGTGGTGCTGCCGGCCGCAATTGCCAGTGCGGACGCCGCCGTCGCCGACGCTGTGGAGGACCTGGACAACGACGCGTATGGCTTTGAAGATGTAACCGGGGGCCACGCATGAGCTATGCCGGAGACCTCAGCCCCCGGGAGGCCTGGGCAAAGCTCGAGGCAGGAGCCATCCTGGTCGATGTCCGCACCGAGTCCGAATGGGCCCGCATCGGCATCCCGGACACCGCGTCGGCGCATGAAAAGCGAAACGATCCGCTGTTCATCCAGTGGAACCTGTCCGGCGGCATCCCCAATTCGCGGTTCGTTGAGCAGCTCAGGCAGCAGGCTCCGGATGCCCCCGGGACCGAGCTCGTGTTCCTGTGCCGTTCCGGCGTCCGCTCCGTCGCCGCAGCCAACGCTGCCACGGAGGCCGGCTTCGTCTCCTACAACGTCCTTGAGGGCTTCGAAGGCGAACCGGACCAATACGGTGAACGGAGCGTCAACGGCTGGAAGAACCAAGGCCTGCCCACCAACCTCGGAAAGAACTAAGTGACTTTCAATCCCGACGCCGCGAGCTGGAGCGCCGAAACCCAGGCTGTCCGTGGCGGGCTCGACCGTTCCGGCTTCCAGGAGACCACGGAGCCGATTTTCCTCAACTCCGGCTTCGTGTACGAATCTGCCGCCGCGGCGGAGCGGGCCTTCACCGGCGAGGACGAGCGGTTCGTCTACTCCCGGTATGGAAACCCTTCGGTCGCGACGTTCCAGGAGCGGCTTCGGCTGCTTGAAGGCACCGAGGCATGCTTTGCGACGGCGTCCGGCATGTCCGCAGTGTTCACCGCGCTGGGCGCGTTGCTCGGCGCCGGTGACCGCGTGGTTGCTGCCCGTTCGCTGTTTGGTTCCTGCTTTGTGATCCTCAATGAGATCCTGCCGCGCTGGGGCGTGGAGACCGTTTTCGTGGACGGGCCGGATCTGGAGCAGTGGCGTTCGGCGTTGTCGGAGCCGACGACGGCGGTCTTCTTCGAGTCGCCGTCGAACCCGATGCAGGAGATCGTGGACATCGCGGCCGTGAGCGAGCTGGCACACGCGGCGGGCGCGAAAGTCGTCGTCGACAATGTCTTTGCCACACCGCTGCTGCAGCGCTGCGGGGAACTCGGCGCCGACGTCGTCGTTTACTCCGGCACGAAGCACATCGACGGCCAGGGCCGGGTACTCGGCGGCGCCATCCTGGGCACCAAGGAATTCATTGACGGTCCGGTTAAGCAGCTTATGCGCCACACCGGTCCGGCGCTTTCGGCGTTCAACGCTTGGGTGCTCACGAAGGGCCTGGAGACCATGGCGCTGAGGGTGAACCACTCCTCGGCCTCCGCACTGCGGCTGGCCGGATGGCTCGAGGAGCAACCCGTGGTCAACTGGGTGAAGTACCCGCTGCTGCCGTCCCACCCGCAGTACGAGCTGGCGGCGAAGCAGATGAAGGCCGGCGGCACAGTGCTGACGCTGGAGCTTTCGCCCTCCCCCGGACGCTCCGCCAAGGAGGCAGCGTTCGCCCTGCTGGACGCGCTGCGGATCATCGACATCTCCAACAACCTCGGCGACGCCAAGTCCCTCATCACCCATCCCGCCACGACGACACACCGCGCTATGGGCCCGGAGGGCCGCGCGGCGATTGGTCTCAGCGACGGGGTGGTACGGCTCTCCGTGGGCCTGGAAGACGTTGACGACCTGATCCGTGACCTCGGCCAGGCGCTCAAACAGGTCTAGGGCTCTTTCCGTCCGCATTCAGGCCCGGGCGGACCCGCCGGTGCGAGGCCCGGTCCGCGCGTTGCGAGGGTTCCGTCCCCTGAGTGGTCACCTGGACCGCGCGGTCGACGACGGCCACCAGCCCACCTGCTTTAAACGGCTGGCGCTGCAGCTGGGAACCGGTCCCCTCGGTGAGGATCCGCCCGATGCCCTCGCGGACCAGCGCCAGCTCGCCCTGCTCGGCCAGCACCGGCGTCAAATAGTCCACGAGCGCCTGGACCACCTGCGCTGCCGGCGCCGGCAGGAACGTCCCGAAGTCCAGCAGCTGCCCGCGAAGCCCGCAGTTGCTGGCCTGCCAGGCGGCCATCCGCAGCAACAACGTGGGCACCGGGGCGGGCTCCACGCCGTCGGCCCACTCCCGGCAGGCGGATTCCACGAGGGCGCGCACCAGCACGGCGATCAGACCCGCGTCCTCTGCCCGGAGGCAGACGTCGGCGACCCGGACCTCCACCGTGGGGTGGTGCCGGCACAGCCGCGCGTCGAAGTAGATCATTCCTTCGTCCAGCAACACGCCGCTTTCCACCAGCCGGGTCACCACCCTCCGGTAGACGGGCAGGCTGCCGAAGATCATCGTGGGACCCGAGCCCGGCCAGCGGTTCCAGGCCTGCGTACGGTAGCTTTCAAACCCGGTCTCCGCACCGTTCCAGTACGGGGAGTTGGCGCTGAGGGCGATCAGCACAGCCAACTTGTCGCGGATCCGGTCCATCACCGCAACACCCTCCTCTGCGGACTCCACGAAAGTGTGCACGTGGAAACCGCACGTGAGCTGGTTCCGGACCGTGAGTCCGAAGCGCTCCTGCATGGTGACATAACGCGGCGAGGGTGTGGTGTGCGTTGCCGAGCCGCGGGGCGAGGTGGCCAGGGCCGCGACCCGGGCGCCATGGGCCCTGGCGGCCTGGTCCGCGAGGGATCGGCCCTGCCGGACCTGCCCGAGCAGCTCGTTGTAGCCCAAACACGGCGGCGTCTGGGTCTCGATCTGCTCCAGCTTGAGTTCAAAGCTGAAGCCGGCGTCCTCGTGGACCGGGTGCTGGGCCGCGACCACCCGCCCGGTCTCCGGCGCTGCCGGGACCAGGCTGGGCAGCATGACGTCGGCCAGCGCCAGCGGCATCCCCGTTTCGGAGTCCACGATCAGGAGTTCTTCCTCGACACCAAAGGTGCGCATGCATCCATTGTGCGTCAGGAAGTGCGGAAACGCGCTACCTCTGGTCACGGTCCTGCGCACACCCGCCGAGGCCCTCCTGAGCGGGTCCAGGACACCGAATACCGGGACCGGCTCAGTCCTGGAAGTACTCGATCTTCGCGCCGATGGTGTTGAGCCGCTCGGCCAGATCCTCGTAGCCGCGCTCGATCACGTAGATGTTGCGCAGCTCCGAGACCCCACGGGCGGCGAGCATGGCAAGCAGCAGGCAGGCCGCGGGGCGGAGCGCCGGCGGGCAGCCCACTTCGGCCGCACGCCACTTGGTGGGGCCGTTGACGTAGATCCGGTGCGGATCCAGCAGCTGCACCTGGGCGCCGAGCTTGTTCAGCTCCGTCAGGTAGATCGCACGGTTCTCATACACCCGGTCGTGGATCATGGTTTGGCCGTCGGCGTTGGCGGCAATGACCGCGAAGAAGGGCAGATTGTCGATGTTCAGCCCGGGGAACGGCATCGGGTGGATCTTGTCCTCCGGTGCCCGCAATTCCGAGGGCTTGGTGGTGACATCCACCAGCCGGGTGCGGCCGTTGCGGGCCAGGTATTCGCCCGACACCTCAAGGCCCTGGCCCATTTGTTCCAAGGTCGCGAGTTCGATCTCCATGAACTCGATGGGGACGCGGCGGATGGTGACTTCCGAGTTCGTCACGATGCCGGCGGTGATCAGACTCATCGCCTCGATCGGGTCCTCGGAGGGAAAGTACTCGATGTCGGCGTCGACCGAGGGGCGGCCGGTGATCTTCAGCGTGGTGGTACCCACGCCCTGGATCTCGACGCCGAGCATCTGCAGGTAGAAGCACAGATCCTGCACCATGTAGTTGGGGCTGGCATTGCGGATGATCGTGGTGCCGGGCCGGTGGGCCGCGGCCATGATCGCGTTCTCGGTGACGGTGTCGCCGCGTTCGCTCAGCACGAAGGACCGGTCATCCCCGTCCGGCGGGGGCGCCTGCACCGCGTAGAACCCGGCCTTCGCCTCGACCCTGAGGCCGAACTGGCGCAGCGCCTGCATGTGCGGCTGGACGGTGCGGGTGCCGAGGTCACAGCCGCCGGCGTACGGCAGGCGGTATTCATCGGATTCATCCAGCAGCGGGCCGAGCAGCATGATGACGCTGCGGGTCCGGCGGGCTGCCTCCACGTCCATGGAAGCGAGGTCGAGCACGGCGGGGCGGCGGATCTGCAGATCGTTCGCGTTGAGCCAGGTGCATTCGACGCCGATGCTGGTCAGCACCTCCACAATCCGGTTGACTTCCTCGATCCGGGCCAGCCGGCGCAGCGTAGTGGTGCCGCGGTTGATCAGGCTGGCACACAGCAGTGCGACACCGGCGTTCTTGCTGCTGTTGACATCCACCGACCCGGACAGGGTGCGTCCGCCCTCGACCCGCAGGTGCGTCATCTGCGGGCGACCGACTTTAACGATGCTGCGGCCAAAAATTGATTCCAGCCGCTGGATCATTCTCAGGCTCAGGTTCTGCTTCCCTTGTTCCATCCGGGCAACCGCGCTCTGGCTGGTGCCCAGCTCGGCGGCGAGCTGTCCCTGGGTCCAGCCCTTCTGGCCGCGGGCATCGCGGAGCAGGGCGCCTACGTGTTCAGCAGTCTCTTGAGTCATATCCAAAAAATATCACGAATGAGTTACCAGGAGGGTAAAGTACTGCCGAAATGCTGTAAGCCTCACAGAAATACCCGCCCTGTGCGATAAATAGCGGGATCTGGTCCTGATGGAGTTCGGTCCGCGCCCGCTACTGCGGGGTGAGGAACACGAGGTTCCAGGTCCCGGCCAGGAGCGCCGCGGTGACGGCGGCCGCGGCGAT
>JAODMA010000259.1 GCA_025464545.1 Arthrobacter sp.
GCCCGCAGCGCGCTCAGCAGCAGCACGCCCATGCCCACGGTGAGGAAGATCCCTGCGTGCGACCCGGCCACGCTCCGCATCGTCGCCGGCTGCAGCGGCGCGGCGTCCGCCGCCGCGGGCCTCGCCACCAGGTCCGGGATGGTCACTGACAGTGCCGCTGCTGCGGCCATCGCCACGACGCCGGCCCAGTAGGCTCCGGTGATCCCCGCGAACTGCATCACCGCAGCGCCGATGAACGGGCCGATGAAGATGCCGATCCGGTTCACGCCGCCGAGAGTGGACAGTGCCCGGGCCCGGAGGATCACTGGCACCGCCTCGGTCAGGTACTTCTGCCGGGCCAGGCTGAAGACGCTGGCGGCCATTCCGACGACGAGCATCGCCGCGGCGAGCAGCCAGAGCCCGCCGGGCACCAGCGCGGACAGAGCCGCGCCCGCCAGGGCGAGGGCGCTGGCGGTGGCCGCCCCCACAATCGCCCAGCGCTCGCCGAACTTGAGGGTGATGAGCGAGGCGGGCAGGTTGAAGAACCAGGATCCCAGCCCGATCAGGGTGACAATCAGCGCGGCGACCGCAACCGAGGCGTCCAGGTCGCGGGCGGACAGCGCCACGACCGGAAGGATCGCCCCCTCGCCGATGCTGAACAGCAGGGCCGGGCCAAAGGCAGGAACGGCGATGCTGCGGAGGCTGAAGGGGGCGGGGTGTGTGGTCGTCATCCCCTTTATCCTAGGGCGGGCCGCGCACGCCGGGACGCGGACTCCCTGCGTCGGACTCTGTCACGCTTCGAAGTGGGTCCGGACCTCATCGCTGGTGAGATTCCGCAGGACGTCGGCGGCAACATCCCGGAGCTTCTGGTTCCGGTTGCTGGAGACCTTGGTGAGAATGGCCATGGCCTCCTCCTGGGAGCAGCGGTTCTGGGCCATGACCACGCCGCAGGCCAGGTCGATCGACGTGCGGTGTTCCATGGCGGCCTGCAGATCCTCGGCTCGGGACTGGGCGGTCCCGATCCGGACGGCCAGCCGCAGGGACCGTCCGGCGAGGTCGGCGAAACCGTCGGCTTCCTTGATGATCTCCCCGGTGAAAAGACCGGTGTCCGAGGCGAAGAAGTTCAAGGCGGCGGACGCATCCTCGCCGATTTCGAGCGGAACACCGAGGGTGCTGTGACATCCCTGCGCTGCCAACTCCCGCTGGTACACGGGCCAGCGGGGATCCGTATCGACGTCTGCCAGCAGGACCACGGACTTGGTTCGCAACGCCGCGATGCAGGGACCGTCACCGATTCTGTGCTCGATCCGGTCGAGCATGACTGCCCGCGGGCTGCTCCCGGCCACCGTCATGGACCGTTTGCGGCGCTGCAGCGTCACGCCGCACTCGATTTCGGCGCCGACGGTGCGGCTAAGCGTTGCCGCCGAAAACTCCGCGAGGCGATTGAGGAAATCCTCCACGTTCCCGGTACCCAAGAGCAGGTCCTGGAGCTGCATGGCTGCTTCGTCGCCGACGTAGTTGTTGGTCATTCCTAAATGGTAGTCGGTCACGGCGCGGGCAACTCCGGCAGCACGGCTATACGTAGCCGTCGACGATTGCGGCGGCGATCTCCCGATAGGCGCGCCGCGTTTCCGGGCGGAGCGCATCCAGGGTGACCAGGTCGCCGTCGGCCACCCCGCGGTCGTGCGGGACGGCGATCAGCTGGCGGCAGATTCCGGAAAGGTGGTCCTCGATCGCGTCCTTGTCCACCCGGGAGGAAACCTCGTCCTTGTCCGTGATGACGACGACGGCGTTGCGGGCCAGTTCCTCATAGCCGTGGCTGGCCAGCCAGTGCAGCGTGCTGCGCGCCCGCTTGGCACCGCTGACGGCATAGCCGGCGGCGATGATGAGGTTGTCCGCAGACTGCAGGATGCCGCTCATGGCGTTGTGTGTCACACCCGTGCCACAGTCCGTGAGGGCCACCGAGTAGTAGCCGGACACAAGTTTGCGGATCCGCAGGTACTCCTCGGCCGTCAGCGAGTCGGAGACCTCAGGATCCTGTTCTCCGGCGATCAGGTGGAGTCTGCCCGCATGGTGCATGTACCGCGCCAGGGCGGTGAGGGAGTCGACCGACTCGATGTTCCGGAGCAGGTCCGTGATGGTGCGTGGGCTCTGCTGCTGGTAGAGGCCCTCGCCCAGGGCGCGCTCGACAAGGTCACCGGAGTCCGGGTTCGCGTCGATTGCGCACGGCGGGTCACCACGGAATTCCGCCAGGGTCAGGCCGACGCCGACGGTGGTGGAAGTCTTGCCGATGCCGCCCTTGAGGCTGAGGACGGCGGTGTTGTAACTGCCCTGAAGCTGGCGGGAGATGCGCCGGGCGAGTTCGTCCTCTTCGCGCTGGCGCGCGCTGGGACCGAGATTAATCCCGCCGCCGGTCATCTGGTAGAGGGCACCGCGGAAGCCGCCGACCGGCTTCGGCTTCTGCTCGCGGACGAAGAGTCCGGGAGAGCTGATGAAGTCCGGGATCGGGGCGGTCGCCAAGGCGGCCGTCCGGGTAGCGGTGCGCGTCGAGCGGCCCGGCTGGGCGGGCACGGCAGGTGCTGTCTCCGGCGCGGGCGGCAACGGAGCTGCGAGGGCCGGACGGATCACGGGCGCTGGGCCGGTTTCGGGGGACGAATTGCGTTCGTCGGCGGCTTCGGCGGCCTCGGCCCACGAGCTGCGGCGCTTCGGGACGGCGGGTTCAGCAGGGCTGGTGCGGGGATTGACGACCGGCATGGTTCCTGTCCGGGCAGCGTCGTCACCGTCGGCTCGACGCAGGTCGCGTCGACGGCGGGTTTCAGGCTGCCCTGAGTTGTCAGTAGTGGCAGCTGTATTGTCTTCCACCGATTCGGGCATCTTTGATTTCTCCCAGGACTCACAGCGGGGCACGCTGCGGCGCTTGTTTGACGTCGTTCAAAGGGCAAGTCTAGGCGAGGTCGTGAGCATGCTTATCATCGGCAGGATATCGACGGGTCAGTGGTGCGCCCGCGTCTCCTGCAACCGCTTGATGAACCAGCGTGACTGCTCCGGGCCGTAGGGAAGGATCGGGATGGCCTTGGTGGCGTCGTCGGGGGTCTCCCGGGTGGCCTGGACCGCCTGCCGCACGGCGGTGCTCATGGTGTTGGCCATGGTCTTGACGAACTGGTCGCTGCAGGGCGCTCCGTGACCGGGAATCAGGAATTCGTAACGGTGGCGCAGCGCCGACAGGTGCCGGAGGGCTCCCGCCCATTCTTCGGGGTACGAGTCCTCAAATGAGGGATGCGAACCCTGCTCCACGAGGTCGCCGGCGTACAGGGTGGTCGCCGTCCCCACGAGCAGGTCCCCGTCGGTGTGACCTCGACCCAGGTAGAAGAGCGTGACGGTCTGGCCGCCGAGATCGACCAGGACCGGCTGGTCCTTGACGACCGCGTTGGGAACCACGATTTGGACGTCGCTGCCTTCACCGGCGGCCATTTCCGGCTCCTCGGCGGCGACGGCGCGGCGCTGGCTGTCCCCGTTCTCTTCGATCTCCGCAGCGCAGTTCCCGTGCGCCCAGAACTCAGACACGCCGTCGTCGGCAAAGACGGCGTTGCCGAAGAAGTGGTCATAGTGCGCGTGGGTGTTGACGACGACGAGGGGAAGCGCGGTCTTCTCCCGCACGGCGGCCAGGATCTCGCGTCCCTGCCGGGGACCGCCGCCGGTGTCGATCACCATGGCGCGTTCGCTGCCGACCACCAGGCCTGTGTTGAGCAGGGATCCTTGGGTTGTCAGAACGTAGTTGTCCGGACCGACCTCGAGCCATCGTGACATGAAATCTCCATATTCCAACGCTGTTCAGCGCCGTTGGTGTTGCGATGTTCAGGCCTCGATTCTACCCATGCCCTGCCGGCAAGTCCCGGAGGCATGCCCGTCGCCGGAGCACGGGCGGGAAGCCATCGCCTGAGACAAGGGCGCCGTGTAACCTATGGCTACTTCAGTTTCTCCACCACTTCCTCCACCGGAGGATCGGAGGTGGCTCCCGATGGATTCCGGCACCTCACCGGAGCGGATGGTGTTCTTCAGCGATGCCGTCTTTGCGATCGCACTGACGCTCCTGGCTCTGGACCTGAAGCTGCCGCCGGGCATTCCGGCGGAGGAACTGGACGACGCCCTGATCGCGGCGCTGCCGCAACTGCTCGCGTATGCGCTGTCCTTCCTTATCGTCGCCAGGACCTGGATGTCCCACCACGCCGACTTCGCCCGGATCGTCCGTTTCAACGTGAACCTGGGCCGGCTGAACCTCGCCCTCTTGTTCTTCATCGCCATGCTGCCCGGTCCCACGTCCGTGCTCAGCGAGTACGGGGACGACCCCACACCCTGGCCGAGTGTTCTGTACGCCGCGAACATCGCCGCGGTCTACCTGACGATGGCGGCCATCTGGGGCTACGCCAAGCGCGCCGGTCTCATGGACCTGGAGGCGGCCGCTTTCGGTTACCGGAGGGTGTTCACCGCCAGGGTGGCCGGGGCGCTGGTCTTCCTGCTCTCGATCCCGGCGGCGTTCGTCCTCAACGCCTTCACCCCGTTCCTGTGGCTGCTGCTCGTCCCGGTGTCATGGTGGACCCGCCGGTTTTCGACACCCAAGTAGTCACATGTCCGCGAGCGCCGACCCCGGGTTCTCGATCGCGTCGGCGACAAAGCGGAGGAAGCCGCCGGCCGTGCCGCCGTCGCAGACACGGTGGTCGAAGGTCAGGGTCAGCTCGGTGACCTTGCGGACCGCGAGTTCGCCGTTGACCACCCAGGGCTTATCGATGATCCGCCCGACGCCGAGGATTCCCGCCTCGGGGTGGTTGATGATCGCGGCCGAGCCGTCCACCCCGAAGACGCCGTAGTTGTTCAGCGTGAAGGTGCCGCTGCCGAGTTCCGCCGGGGTCGCCTTGCCCTCCCGGACGACGGCGGTAAGCCTGCGGATCTCGGCGTCCAGTTCACGGGCACTGAGCTTGTCCGCGTTGCGCACGGACGGCACCATGAGGCCCCGGTCGGTCTGGGCCGCAAAGCCGAGGTTGACGCCGTCGAAGGCCACGATCTCCTGGCTGGCCCCGCCGGTGGTGTCCTCCGTGGTGACGATCCGGGTGTTCAGCTCCGGGAACTTCTTCAGCCCCGCGGTGACGAAGCGGGCAATGAAAGCGAGCAGTCCGGGCGTGTGGTGCGGATCCGCTTTCTTCAGGGCAGCGCGCAACTCCACGAGCGCCGTGGCGTCCACGTCCACCCAGACGGTGGCTTCCGGAATCTCGGAACGGCTGCGGGACATGTTCGCCGCCACGGCCTTCCGGACTCCCCTGACTGCCGTGCGGCCGGTGATGCCCAGACCGGTGCGGGAATCGATGTCGGACGACACAGCCGGCGCGGCCGGCCCGGCAGGTTCAACCGCCGGGCGCTCAAGCACCGGAGCCGGCTTGATCACGGCCTCAACATCGCGCCGCATAATGAGCCCGCTGGCCCCCGACCCCTGGAGTTCCCCCAAATCGACGCCATGATCACGCGCCATCCGCCGGACCAGCGGAGAAATAACAGCCCCCAACTTCCCCGGCACCCGGGTCCGCGTCAGCAACAGCTCATCGGCAGCCTTCTCAGCGGCAGACGCACCGCTGACCGTCGCGGCAACGGATCGCTTCGGAGCCCGGGTCCGCCGGGCCACCCCATGCCCGCCCGGAGTCCCGTACCCGATCAGCACATTGCCGGACCCGGCCTTCTCCTCCTCGCGGTAGGTCTCGGCGGCAACAGCAGCATCATCCGCGGTGGCCCTACCGGCCGCAACGGCGTCAGCACCGGTGGCCCCGACAGGCGTCACCGAGATCAGCGGCTTGCCGACGTCGAGGGTCTGGCCCGGTTCACCGTGCAGCACGGCGAAGGTGCCGGCGTACGGGGAGGGCACCTCCACCATGGACTTCGCGGTCTCCACCTCGGCGATCGGCTGGTCCACGCGAATTTCGTCACCCACGGCCACGAGCCAGTTGACGAGCTCTGCCTCAGTGAGTCCTTCGCCGAGGTCCGGGAGGAGGAATACTTTCGTTTCGCTCATGGTCAGTCTTCCCACTGGAGGTCGTCAACGGCGTCGAGGATGCGGTCCACGCCGGGCAGGTAGTAGTGCTCGAGTT
>JAODMA010000272.1 GCA_025464545.1 Arthrobacter sp.
GATTGGCTGGATGGGTGGCTGGGGCCTGATTGCTGCGACCATCATCGTGCTGTCCAACCTTGCGGCCGTGGCGGTGGACTTCTTCTACCTCATGTTGGCGCAGCTGTTCGGAAACCCGGAACTGGCCGGGTTGTCCACGAACCTGCCGCTGAACATCGCCACGACACTGGTGTTCATCGCGCTGGCCTGCTGGGTCTCCTACCGCGGCATGGAAACCACTAAGGGCGTGCAGTACGTGCTGGTTGCGTTCCAGCTCCTGGTGCTCGGGTGGTTCGCCGTGGCAGCCTTCAGCCACGTCGCCAACGGCACGGCCTTCGACGCCACCGCCATCTCGCCGGACTGGTTCAACCCGTTCGCGGTGGGCTCCTTCTCGGCTTTCGCCGCCGGCGTCTCGCTCTCCATTTTCATCTATTGGGGATGGGACGTCACGCTGACTATGAACGAGGAAACCCGGAACCCGGAGAAGACGCCGGGCCGTGCCGCCACCGTCACGGTGCTGGTCATTGTGGTCATCTATATGACCGTTGCCCTTTCCACCCTGGCCTTCGCCGGCATTGGCGAGGAAGGGCTGGGCGCAGGAAACCCGGAGAACCAGGGCAGCATCTTCGCCGTCCTCGCCGGCCCGGTCATGGGCCCCTTCGCTATCCTGATGTCCTTGGCGATCCTCAGCAGCTCGGCCGCTTCCCTGCAGTCCACCTTTGTTTCCCCGGCCCGGACACTGCTGGCCATGGGCCACTACAAGGCCCTGCCGCCCAGGTTCGGCAAGGTCAGCCCGAGATACAAGTCCCCGAGCTACGCCACGATCGCGGCGGCCGCTGCCGCTGCCGTGTTCTACGTGATCACCCGGACCACCTCGGAAAACGCGCTCTGGGACACGATCACCGCCCTGGGAATGATGATCTGCTTCTATTACGGCATCACGGCCCTGGCTTGTGTCTGGTTCTTCCGGGCCGAGGCGTTCACCGGGGCGCGGGCGTTTTTCTTCAAGTTCCTCTCACCGCTGCTGGGCGGCATCATCCTGCTGGTGATGTTCTTCAATACCGCCTACGACTCGATGGACCCGGAGTACGGCTCCGGATCCTCCGTCGGCGGCCTGGGCCTCGTCTTCATCCTCGGCATGGGCGTGATCCTGCTGGGCGCTGTCCTCATGCTGGTGATGTCCAGAATCCGGCCGGACTTCTTCAAAGGACAGGTCCTCGCGAAGGGAAACTGAGCCCATCAGGGTCGGCAGTCCCGGAACCGTCCGCGGCCGGCACAGGGTCCTCCTCCCGACAGCCCGGAAAGCGTGCACTGGAAACTAAGCACACTTACCAATAGGCTGGGCAGGAGGGGGACCTTCCTCCGTAGGAACGGAAAACGAGGTGACAGCATGTCGGACGCCGAAAGCATCAGCAAAGTAACGGACATCATCAACGATTCACATATCGGAATGTTTACCACCATCAACGAAGAGGGCGCACTCGTCAGCCGTCCGCTGGCTGTCCAGGACGTCAAGGACGACGGCGACATGTGGTTCTTCACCTCGGCCAACACCTCACAGGTGGCTCACATCCGGGCAAACCCGGCGGTGAATGTTTCCTTCGGACAGCGCACCGAATGGGTCTCCGTGGCCGGTACCGCTGAAGTGGTCACCGACCGGCAGTTGATCCGCGACATGTGGAACCAGATGGTGGAGGCCTGGTTCCCGGACGGACCCGACACCCCCGACGTTGTCCTGCTCCACGTGGACTCGGACTCCGCCGAGTACTGGACCAGCCCGGGCGGGACTGCAGCAACGGTGCTGCAATGGATCAAGTCGAAGGTGACGCACAGCAGGATGAGCGTGGGCGAGAGCGGCACGGTCGAACTCTAGGCGTACCCCCGCCGCCGAAGCCTGCCGGACGCGCAATGACTGCCCGTAGGGGTCTCAGTCGATGATCTTCAATGAGGTGGCCCAGTTGAAGGTCTCATACTCGGGGTTGAGTTGGAGCCCCATCACGAGCAGTTGGAAGCCTTCGAGCTCCCTTGCGTGGTGGAGCCCGCCGACCTGGAGCGGCCGCAGACCCGCCGCGACGGCGAAGGCCCCCACCTCATTCCTGGCCTTCTCGGAATCGGAAGCTATGAAGACATCCAGTGGCAGCCCGCCCGTGGTGCCCGCCGTGAGCGGTCCGGCGAAGGTGGTGTTGAAGGCCTTCACCACGAAGGCGCCGGGCAGCAGGGCGGCGATTTCCTCGGCGGCGGACGAGCCGGCTGGAACCTGGAGTGAGTCAAAGGTCTCCGCATTGACCGGGTTGCTGATTTCAATCACGGTCTTACCGCTGAGGGTGTCGCCATAGTGGGTGGCCACCTCCTTGGCCGGCCCGAAGTAGAGGGCCAGAACGACAAGATCTCCGGCCGGCATTTCGTCTAGCCCGCCGGAGGTAGTACCGCCGCCAAGTTCAGCAGCGAGCTTGGCGGCGTTCTCCGGCGTGCGGTCCAGAATCTGGACCGCACGTCCGGCGGCCACCGCCCTGGTCCCGAGCGCACGGGCCATGTTGCCGCCGCCAATGATCGTGATGTCTGTCATTGTGTGCCCTCCGCTGTAAGGTGCCTGGCTCCCGGGGGAAGTTCGGGGCTGGAGAAAACAGTGGCTCCGGCCGCGTGCTCCGCTTCGGCCAGGGCGCGCTCCAGCCGGTCGACGGCGAGCCCGTAGCCGACGTCGGTCCCGCCGCGCAGCTGCTCGGCAACCTTCATCGCCCGGATGAGGGCCGCCGTCTCCGGCCTGGCCGGGTCGCTCATGGCGGGGTAGTCGATGCAGTACCCGGGGTCCAGTTCATAGCGCTGCCACCGGGCCAGGGCGTCGCGGTGCCGGTCCGCGGCGGCCGCATTGGATGCCCGCGTTTCCTGTGACGAGCGGCGCTCGTTCTGCCAGCTGAACAGGCGTGGAGTCCACCGGTTCGCTGCCCCGGCAGTGCCCGCTGCGAGAAGCCCGAGCATCAGGCCGGCCCAGGGCGAGACCAGGGACGGCACAATGACGGCGGGCGCCACGACGGCGAGCCCGGCGAAACCGTCCCAGAACACCGCG
>JAODMA010000288.1 GCA_025464545.1 Arthrobacter sp.
TGCCCAAGACTTCTGCCACGTTCTTGCCGTGGTAGGTCACTTCGAGGGTTTCCGGGTTGTAGCGCGAGCCGTGGCATTCCGGGCAGGGGCCGTAGCTGCCCGGCAGGAACAGCAGTTCCACCGCGACGAAGCCCTCACCCTGGCAGGTCTCGCAGCGCCCGCCGGGAACGTTGAAGGAGAAGCGCCCGGCGCCGAACCCCCGGGCCTTGGCCTCATCCGTGGCCGCGAACTCCTTGCGGACCGCGTCGAAGAGGCCGGTGTAGGTAGCGAGGTTGGAGCGCGGCGTCCGGCCTATCGGCTTCTGGTCAACCTTGACGAGCCGGTCCAGCTGGTCCAGCCCTGACACCGGTCCGACGGTCAGCGGTTCGTTGAGTACGGTGGCGTCGGCGTCGGGCTCTGCGGCGTCCTTTGCCGCCTCCGGCGAGGCGCCGGTCTCCGGATGAAGCCGCGCGCCGACGACCTCGGCGAGGACCTGGCTGACCAGGGTGGATTTGCCGGAACCGGAAACGCCGGTGACCGCCGTCAGCACCCCCAGCGGGAAGTTCGCGTCGAGTTCGCGCAGGTTGTGGCGGGTGATACCGCGCAGCTCAAGCCAGCCCGCGGCCTCCCGGCGGCCGCCGTCGGCTGACCCGAACCCGGAAGTCGCCGCGGCAGCATCCGGGAAAAGGAACGGCCGGGTCACGGAGGACTCCACTTCGGCCAGGCCGGCGACCGGGCCGCTGTAGAGTACTTCGCCGCCGCCCTCACCGGCGCGGGGACCCACGTCCACGAGCCAGTCCGCGCGCCGGACGATGTCCATGTTGTGCTCCACGACGAACACTGAGTTGCCTGAGGACTTGAGCTGGTCCAGGACCGCGAGCAGCGGCTCGGCGTCGGCCGGGTGCAGGCCGGCGGAGGGCTCGTCCAGCACGTAGATCACGCCGAACAGTCCGGACCGGAGCTGGGTGGCGATCCGGAGCCGCTGCATCTCGCCGGGGGAGAGGGTGGGGGTGGAGCGGCCCAGCGCGAGGTAGCCGAGGCCGAGGTCCAGCAGCACGGTGACGCGCTGCAGGAGGTCGCGAGTGATGGCGACGGCCACTTCGTTGCTTTCCCCGGAGGACTGCTTCCGGGAGGCAGTGCCGGCCTCCGTGAGCTCAGCGGTCGGCCGGATGATCCCGGCCAGTTCGGTCATCGGCACGGCGTTGAGCTCGGCGATGGTCCGCCCGGCGAACGACACGGCGAGGGCCTCGGGCCGGAGCCCGCTGCCGCCGCAGCGCGGGCACGGGCCGGTTTCCATAAAGCGCAGCACGCGGTCTCGCATGGTGTTGCTTTTGGAATCGGCAAGTGTGTGCAGGACGTAGCTCCGGGCACTCCAAAAGCGGCCCTTGTACGGTTTCGCGACCCGGTCGCGCTGCGGCGTGACTTCCACCACGGGCTGTTCCTCCGTGAAGAGGATCCAGTCGCGGTCTTTCCTGGGCAGCTTCCGCCAGGGGACGTCGACGTCGTGGCCGAGGTGGGTCAGGATGTCGCGCAGGTTCTTGCCCTGCCAGGCTCCGGGCCACGCGGCGATGGCACCGTTGCGGATGCTCAGCGACGGGTCCGGAACCAGGGACGATTCGGTGACCGTGTGTGCGATCCCCAGTCCGTGGCACTCCGGGCAGGCGCCGGCGGCGGTGTTCGGCGAGAACGCGTCCGAATCCAGCGGGCTGGCCCCGTCCGGGTAACTGCCGGCGCGCGAGTAAAGCATGCGCAACGAGTTGGATAGGGTGGTGAGCGTCCCGACCGTGGAGCGCGAGCTCGGCGTGCCGCGGCGCTGTTGGAGCGCCACGGCGGGCGGCAGCCCGGTGATCGACTCCACCTTGGGGTTATGGCCCTGCTGGATCAGCCGGCGGGCGTAGGGCGCCACCGATTCGAAGTAGCGGCGCTGCGCTTCGGCGTAGATGGTGCCGAAGGCGAGGGACGACTTGCCTGAGCCGGAGACCCCGGTGAAAGCGACGAACGCGTCGCGGGGCACGTCCACGTCCACGTTGCGCAGATTGTTCTCCCGCGCACCGCGCACACGGACAAAACCATCCGCGGTGTGGTCGAGGGTCAAAGTCGCCAGATCGGAAGCATGCTTTTCATTCTGCATTAGGTCGACTCTAGCGGCCCTGACCAGCGGCGGGCATATCCTTACCGGATGAACACTTACGACGGCGGCGCTGACGCTACCGGCACAGACGCGGCAACCACCGACCCGGACAGCGGCGCCGTCCTTGAACCGGACGAAACGCCCGGGGGACTTGATGGTGCGCTGCCGGTTGCTGAGCTGCACCTGCACATCGAGGGAACCCTGGAACCGGAGCTGATCTTCGCGCTCGCGGAACGCAACGGAATCCAGCTGCCGTATGCGGACCTGGCGGAGCTCCGCTCGCGGTATGAGTTCACGGACCTCCAGTCCTTCCTTGACCTGTACTACGCCAACATGGCGGTGCTGCAGACTGAGCAGGACTTCGCCGACATGACCCGTGCGTACCTGGCCCGGGCGGCGCTCGCCGGCGTTCGGCACGCCGAGATCATGCTGGACCCGCAGGCCCACCTTGCCCGCGGGGTGTCGCTGGAGACCTGCGTCAACGGCGTGGCGTCGGTACTGAAGGGTTCCCTGGAGGAGTTCGGTATCTCCACCTTGCTGATAGCGGCCTTCCTGCGGGACCTCCCCGAAGAATCCGCCCTCGACGTATTGGAGCAGCTGCTGGCCCTGAATGCCCCGATCGCCGGGATCGGCCTGGATTCCGCGGAGGTGGGCAACCCGCCGGCGAAGTTCCAGCGGCTCTTTGCCCGCGCCAAGGAAGCCGGGCTCCACCGGATCGCGCACGCCGGCGAGGAGGGACCGCCGTCGTACATCATCGAGGCGCTGGAGATCCTGGAAGTGGAACGGATCGACCACGGCATCCGCTGCATGGAGGATCCCGAGCTGGTGGAGCGGCTGGTGAACGACCTCATGCCGCTGACCGTGTGCCCGCTGTCGAACGTCCGGCTCCGGGCCGTGGACATGCTGGCGGACCATCCGCTGCCGGCGATGCTCGCGGCCGGGCTGAACGTGAGCGTGAACTCGGATGACCCGGCATATTTCGGCGGATACGTGGACGACAACTTCGAAAAGCTGAAGTCGGTGATCGGCCTGTCCGAGTTCGACTGCGTGCGCCTCGCGGCGAACTCGATCCGTTCCTCCTTCGCCAGCGAGGAGCGTAAGACCGAGTTGCTGGCGGAACTGGCGGCGTCCGGGCACTGAGCTAACCGGCGCCGTTACCTCACGGCCTTAGCCGTCGATGGTCCCCATGTCCGGGTAACGGGCTCCTGCTGCAATCCCGGCAGGAGCCAGCTCGTCGAGGCGGCGGAGATCCTCAGGGGACAGCTCGACGTTGAGGGCTCCTAGGTTTTCTGCCAGGCGTTCACGCTTCTTGGTGCCCGGGATAGGCGCGATGTGCTCTCCCTGAGCGAGCAGCCACGCGAGTGCCAGCTGCGCCGGCGTGCAGCCTTTCTGGTCCGCGAGCTCCTTAACCCGGTCCACAAGTTCGAGGTTCCGGGTGAAGTTCTCGCCCTGGAACCGCGGCGAGTGACGCCGGAAATCGTCCGTTGCAAAGTCGTCGGGGGTGCGGAGCTGGCCGGTCAGGAAACCCCGGCCAAGCGGGCTGTACGGGACGAAGCCGATACCGAGTTCGGCAAGGACCGGGAAAATCTTGGTTTCCGGCTCCCGCTCCCACAGCGAGTATTCGGTTTGCAGGGCGGTGATCGGGTGTACCGCATGGGCCCGGCGGACAGTGTCGTCACCGGCCTCGGAGAGACCCAGATGCCGCACTTTGCCGGCCTGGACCAGCTCCGCCATGGCTCCTACCGTGTCCTCGATCGGAACGTTCTGGTCCACCCGGTGCTGGTAGTACAGGTCGATGTGGTCGACGCCCAGCCGTTGCAGGCTCGCATCACAGGCCCTCCGGACATAGTCGGGGGAGCCGTTGATGCCCACCCACGAGCCATCGGCGCGACGTTCATTCCCGAACTTGGTCGCAAGCACCACGTCGTCCCGCCGCCCGGAAATCGCACGGCCCACCAGTTCCTCGTTGGTGAACGGTCCGTACATGTCGGCGGTGTCCAGCAGCGTGCCGCCGGCGTCGAGGAAGGCATGGATGGTGGCGACGGACTCGGATTCGTTGCCTTGGCCGTAGAACTCGCTCATGCCCATACAGCCCAAGCCCAGGGCCGAGACGGTCAGTGAACCGAGAGTGCGTGTTTCCATGGGGATCTCCTCCGAAGAAAGGTGGCGGCGTGCAGCTTCCCGCGGATAGGTGCGGAGCTGGCGGGCCCGACGTCGGGCAGACCGCCACTGTAAACCCAAAGGTCCGGGCGCACAAAGGGCAGCCGCCCCGCGAGTGGGCGCCCGGCCCGGAGCGCTACAGCTCGGAGCATCATCTCGATACGGTCCAGGCTGCGGTCCGCCGCGAGCAGGCGCCAAACGTCGACGGCGGCGAACGCCAGGCCGGCAACCACGGCAATTGGTCCGGCATGGGAAGCCAGCGGTGAGGGCATGGTTCCTCCTTAGCGGTCCAGTGCGAAAGCTACTCGCGGGTACCGGGGCGTTGATCCCTCCCACACACCTGGTCGGGCTGTCATAGTGGGTCACGACACACAGAGTTAACCGTCTCCACTCGCGAAAACGCCCACATTCTTGGCAAAATGCAGGTGGATCAATAGCTTCTAAAGGAGACCCATGGGCGCGAACACCGCGGAAAACACCAACCTTCGACTCAAGGCCGTGCTGGATGTTCTGGCAGAGGGGGTGTGGACAGGTGAAAAACTTAACGCCGGAGCCGTATTGGGCGAGGCGATCGAGCAGGTGCCGCTCAATGACCACGAACGTGAACTCCTTAGCGGCGGCATTCCGCGAGGCCACAAGGCGCTGACCACCGCCACCGCGAAGCTGGTCAAGGCCGGCTGGCTGGTCAAGGGGCGCTCCGGGTGGTCGATCACCGAGGATGGTCAGCGGGCCACGGTGGCCTTCGCGGAGCCGACTGCTTTCGCCGAGGCGCTCGACGCCGGCACTCCGGTTCCGGCCGGCACGCCCCTGCCGGCTGCTCCCGCTGGAAAGCCCGCGGCGAAGGCCGCGTCCGTGGAGGAACCGCCGTCGAAAGCCGCCAAGGTGGCCGGCAAGGCCGCCAGGCTGATCGAAGACGCCGTCGCCCCGGTCGCGAAGGCAGTGCGGAAGCGGAAGCCAGCTGCGAAGACGCCCTCCGCCGCTGAAGCGCCGGCCCCGTCCGCTGCCACGGCTGCCGCTCCGGAGGCACCCGCGGTCAGCGCCGAAACCCCCGCAGTCAGCACCGAAACCATCGAGCAGCCGGAAGCCGTTGCGGTTGCCGGTGACTTCAACATCCTGCTGGGTGCTCCCGCCAACTGGGCCCCGCAGTACGACGAATCGCAGATGGAATTGGACCAGGTGGACCAGCTCTGGAAGATCGCGGCGGAGATTCCGGCCGGCTTCTACAGCTTCAAGATTGCCCTGAACCGGTCCTGGGATGAAAACTACGGCGCCTACGGGGAATTCGACGGCCCCAACCACGAGGTGCATCACGGCGGTGGCCTCCTCGTCATCCACTACGACCACCGC
>JAODMA010000316.1 GCA_025464545.1 Arthrobacter sp.
GACAGGTTGGCCTTCAGCAACGGTGTCCTGGCGCTGGCGGCGGGGGCGCTCGTGCTGATCATTGCCTTCAACGCCGACGTCACCAAGCTCATCCAGCTCTACATCGTGGGCGTCTTCATCTCATTTACGATCAGCCAGCTCGGCATGGTCCGGCACTGGGGCCGGGCATTGAAGGTCGCCAAGGACCCCGCCGCGAAGCGGCGGATGCTCAAGTCCCGCACCATCAACATGGTCGGCTTCGGCATGACGGCAACGGTCCTCGCGATCGTGCTGATCACCAAATTCCAGCAGGGCGCCTGGATCGCCCTGCTCGGCATGTTCGTCCTGTTCCTCATCATGTGGAGCATCCGTGCCCACTACGACAACGTGGCCCGGGAACTGGCCGTGGACGAGGACTCCTCGCCGAGGGCGCTGCCCACCCGGGTGCATGCGGTGCTGCTGGTCTCGCACGTCCGCAAGCCGGTACTGCGCGCCCTGGCCTATGCCCGCGCCTCCCGCCCCTCCCGGCTGGACGCCATCACCGTGGACATCAGCTCCGAAGAGACCGAGCAGACCCTGGCAGACTGGGAGAAACTGGAAATCCCGGTACCGTTAACGGTGCTCGCCAGCCCGTTCCGGGAAACGGTGACGCCCATCATGGAATACGTCAAGAACATGCGGCGCGATTCCCCCCGCGACCTGATCGTGGTCTACATCCCCGAGTACGTGGTGGGCAAGTGGTGGGAGCAGCTGGTCCACAACCAGACCGCGCTCCGGATCAAGACCCGGCTGCACTTCGAGCCGGGAGTCATGGTTGCCAGCGTCCCGTGGCAGCTGAAATCGTCCGAAGAAGCCAAGAAACTGCAGGATATCCAATGAGCCCCCACACCCCGACGCAAGCCCCTATCGACCTTGTCGCCGACGTCGGGCCGGTGGCCCACGGCGGCCACTGCGTTGCCCGGCACGAGGGACGCGTGGTCTTCGTCCGCCACGGCATCCCGGGTGAGAAGGTCAGGGTCCGCCTGACCGACGCGGGCCCGGACGCCAAGTTCTGGCGCGGCGACGTCGTGGAGGTCCTGGAGCCGTCCCCGGACAGGGTGGATCACTTCTGGGACCTTGCCGATTCCGCACGGTCCTGGTCCCACCGCCATCCGCCGCTCGGCGGTGCGGAACTCGGCCACATCTCCCTGGAACGCCAGCGCGGCCTCAAGGCCGAGGTCCTGGCCGAGCAGTTGCGGCGCCTCGCGGGAGTCGACCGCGTAACCGAGGTGGAGGCCGTGGGGGAGCAGTCCGCACACGATGGCCTGGCGTGGCGGACCCGTGCCGGCTTCGCCGTTACCCCCGGCGGCAAACTCGGCATGCACGCCCACCGCTCCGATACGGTCCTGCCGGTCCGGGAGATGCCGCTCGCGGTGGACGGCATCAACGCGCTCCGGCTCTGGGAGATCGATCTGCAGGGCATTGAGCGCGTGGAGGTCGCGGCCCCGGCCAACGGCTCCCGGCCGCTCGTGCTCCTGGTCCCGGCCGCCGGCACCCGGGCCAAGCGGCTGAGCGCCATTCTCTCGCAGCTTCCGGAGAACGTCTCGGTCGCCAGCCTTGACCCGGTCAAGGGGGAGGTCCTGCAGCTGCGCGGGCGGACCTATGTCCAGGAGTCCGCGGCCGGCCATGAATACCGGGTCACGGGTGACGGGTTCTGGCAGATCCACCGCGACGCGCCCGACAGCCTCGTGGCGGCCCTGACCGGTTTCCTGCACGACGGCGGATTCCTGGAATCGGGCGCGGTGGTGGCGGACCTTTATGCCGGGGCCGGCCTCTTCACCGCGCCGCTTGCGGACGCCGTCGGCGTGACCGGATCCGTGCTGTCCGTGGAAGGCTCGCCCGGAACCAGCCGGGATGCCCGCAAGAACCTGCACGGGGCACCGCAGGTGGAAATCGTCCAGGGCCGGGTGGAGCGGGTGCTGCGCCAGAAAGCGCGGAACTTCGACGCCATCCTGCTGGACCCGCCCCGGGCGGGCGCGGGCAAAGCCGTCGTGAACCAGCTGATCGGCACCAGCCCCCGGGCCGTGGCGTACGTCTCCTGCGATCCGGCGTCGTTTGCCCGCGATCTCGGCTACTTCCAGCAGGGCGGCTGGGAACTCTCGGGACTGCGGGCCTTCGACCTGTATCCGCATACCCACCACATGGAGACTGTGGCGCTACTGACTCCGCAGCGCTGATGCCACTACGATGGGCGTAGTAGTCCGACGTCGCGCTCCGTAATCACGGCTGACCTCATGCAATTCCCGCCGAACCTCGTCCTGACGAGGCACGGTGCTAGTTAGGGAGTCCTAACTAGCAAGGGGTCTGCGGCGCGACAAAGATGAAACTGTTGCGAGAGGAGCCCTGCGATGAGCATTGTGGACAGCTTCGGTTCAAAAGGCAAACTTAATGTAGCCGGTGCCGAATACGAAATTTTCCGGTTGAACTCCGTTGAAGGTGCAGAAAACCTTCCGTTCAGCCTCAAGGTATTGCTTGAAAACCTGCTGAGGACCGAGGACGGCGCCAACATCACGGCCGACCACGTCCGAGCACTGGCCGGCTGGGACCCCAGCGCCCAGCCCGACACTGAAATCCAGTTCACGCCGGCGCGCGTGATCATGCAGGACTTCACCGGCGTGCCCTGCGTTGTGGACCTTGCCACCATGCGTGAGGCCGTCAAGGAGCTCGGCGGCGACCCCAAGCGGGTCAACCCGCTGGCACCCGCGGAAATGGTGATCGACCACTCCGTGCAGATCGACGCCTTCGGCAACTCCGGCGCACTGGAGCGCAACATGGAGATCGAGTACCAGCGCAACGGCGAGCGGTACCAGTTCCTGCGTTGGGGCCAGACGGCGTTCGACGACTTCAAGGTCGTCCCGCCGGGAACCGGCATCGTGCACCAGGTCAACATCGAGTACCTGGCCCGCACCGTCATGACCCGCGAGGTCGATACCGAGACAGGCACAGTTCTCCGGGCCTACCCGGACACCTGCGTCGGCACCGACTCGC
>JAODMA010000342.1 GCA_025464545.1 Arthrobacter sp.
AGGTGATGATGGGCAGGACCATGACGGACAGGACGATTCCCGCGGTCAGGATGGTCTTGCCGGTTGCCGAGGCCGGACCGTGGAAGATTGGTAGCCAGCCCATGTTGGCGGCCAGCCAGTTGTAGGCCGGGGAGATTTCCTTGGCCAGGAACGCGGCGCCCCAGGCTCCATAAACCACGGAGGGGATGGCGGCCAGCAGATCGATCAGGTAGCCGAGGCCGGAGGCAAGCCGCCGCGGGGCGAAGTGCGAGATGAACAGGGCGACGCCGATCGCGACCGGGGTGGCGATGACGAGGGCGATGGTGGCGGCGATCAGGGTGCCGACCACGATCGGCCAGATGTAGGCGAAGAAGCCTTCACCGCCCTGGATCTGGTCCGGGGAGGCCGTGAGGGCGGGGATCGCCTGGATGACAAGGAAAAGCGCCACTCCGAAGAGCACAGCCAGGATCAGGCACCCTGCGGCCAGAGTGGCTGCCGAGAAGACTTTGTCTCCGGCGCGGCCTGCGCCCCGGGACGAGGTCAGGGAGGTGGTGGTCACTTCACGATCCTTCAGATCTTGGGGTTCTTCGGACAAACACGGCGGTTCCCCGCCCCGGCCGGCCGTCTACGACAGCCGTACCGGGACAGGGAACCTGAATCAGGCTGGTGTTTCCACTATGCCTGTCAGCGCAAGGTATCCCTACGACTTGACCTTGATGGATTCGATCGACTTCAGGGCCTTGTCCTGCAGGGTTTTAGACAGCGGGGCGGACTTGGCGGCGTCGGCCGCTGCCTGCTGCCCGGCGTCGGAGACGACGTAGCTGTCGAAGGCCTTTACCAGGTCAACGGTTTCCTGCTTGTCGTAGCTGGAGCACACGACGTGGAAGGAGACCAGCACGATCGGGTATGCGCCCTCGATCGTGGTGGTGCGGTCCAGCTTGATGGACAGGTCGTTTGCGCCGCGGCCTTCAACCGGCTTGCCGGCGTCGACTGCCTTGGCGGCGGCGTCGGCGGAGATCTTCGTGAAGGTCTCGCCGACCTTGATCTGCGCGATGCCGAGCTTGCCGCTGACGGCGGAGTCGTCGGCGTAGGTGATGGCGCCCGGGGTGTCGGTCACGGTCTTGACCACGCCGGAGGTTCCCTTGGCGTTCTCGCCCGACAGGGCGGCGGGCCAGATGCCTGCGGCCTTGTCGGTCCAGACCTCGGGAGCGGCGGCCGCCAGGTAGTCGGTGAAGTTCGAGGTGGTGCCGGAATCATCCGAGCGGCTCACCGGGGTGACCTTGAGGTCCGGCAGCGTGACTTCCGGGTTCAGGGCCGCGATGGCCGGGTCGTTCCACGTGGCGATCTGGCCACGGAAGATCTTGGCGACGGTCGCGGCGTCCAGCTTCAGTTCCTTGATGTCGGGCAGGTTGAACGCCACCGCAATCGGGGAAATGTACACCGGGATGCTAAGGGCGCCGTCGGGGCCGCACATGGCCATGGAGCTGGCGTACTCCTCGTCCTTGAGGTAGGCATCGGAGCCTGCGAACTGGGCGGAACCGTCCAGGATGGCCTTGCGTCCGGCACCCGAGCCGTCCGGGGAGTACTGCACTTTGGCGCCCTGGTGCACCGAGGCAAAGTCGGTCTTCCAGACGTCCATGGCCGCACCCTGGGCAGAGGATCCGATGCCGGTCAGCGTGCCGGTGACTTTCGGACCCGTCGCCGTCTGGTTGGCGGCCGGGGCATTCGTGGCATTATCAGAACCACAAGCGGTGAGCGCGAGTGCGCCGGCTGCAATGACAGCGATAGCGGCGTGGCGGCCGAAGCGGAGTGCCTTCACTGGATGTACCCCTTCCAGGGATTTTCTATGCATGCCGGCCGGAGAAGGCCAGGCAAAGGATGCGTACGGTTTGTACCTCTACCGAAGTTAGGTGCCCCAGATGACGAGAATTGCTGTTCAAGGTGAACGGATGGTTAACGACGCCGGGACATTGGCTTACATCTGCCGGGCCTCCGTTGCGCTGATCGCGCCGCATCCGTAGGGGCGGCGGGCGGACTTCGCCGCCTGACCGAGCAAATAGACTGGAAGGCATGGCCCCGTCAACTGGACTTTCCGCAAGCGCACGATTCCTGCGCGGCCGGGTCCGCACGGGCTTTGTCCGGAGCCGGAACTCGCTCCTGCCGGCAGTCCAGATGACAGCCTGCGCCGTGGGGGCCTACGCCTTCGCCGAGTACATCCTCGGCCACTCGGGCCCGCTGTTCGCGGCCACCTCGTCCCTGATAGCCCTCGGCTTTTCCCGGGATCCCAGGTTGCGCCGGGTCGTGGAGGTCGGTCTCGGCTGCACCATCGGTATCGTCGTCGGGGACCTGCTGCTCCATTGGCTGGGCGCGGGAATCTGGCAGGCCGCCGTCGTGCTGCTCTTCTCCATCCTGCTGGCGCGCTTCCTGGACAGCGGCACCATCTTCACCACCCAGCTGGGCCTGCAGTCCCTGCTGGTGGTGCTTCTGCCGGCGCCGGCCGGCGGCCCCTTCACCCGCAGCATGGATGCCGTCGTGGGCGGCGTCTTCGCGCTGCTGGTAACCATCCTGATACCCAAGGACCCGCGCCGGGAACCCCGCAAGGACGTGCAGAAGCTCCTGCATGAGCTCGCCGAGGTGCTGCGGGAATGCGCCTCCGCCCTGAGCTACAGCGATTCCACCCAGGCCTGGCACGCCCTGATCCGGGGACGGAACTGCCAGCCCCTCGTCGATGCGATGCGCCAGTCGCTGCGGTCCTCTGGCGAGGTCGCCACCCTGGCGCCGGCTTACCGGCGGCACCGGGACGAGCTGGACCAGATGGAACAGTCGCTGGACTACATCGACCTCGCCCTCCGCAACAGCCGGGTCTTTGCCCGCCGTCTCACCAGCGCCATCAACCATGCGGCGCTCTCGGACGAGGCCACCCAGAACATTGCCGAGGTCCTGCAGGAGACGGCTGCGGCCATCGACGAGCTCTCCCTGGGTCTGGCGGAGGTCCATGACGGCGCCCGCCGCGCCCACCTGCGGACGGCGCGGGCGGAGTTGCGGGAAATCGCCGGCCGTCTGCATCCCCGGTTGCTGGGCGTGGAGCTGCTGGAAGGCGAAACGGTGGTCATGCTGTTCCGCCCGCTGATGGTGGACCTGCTGGAAGCCGCCGGGGTCGATTCCAAGGAAGCCCGGGACATCCTTCCGCCGCTCTAGGTGTCGGCTGCCCCCTCCGGTGCCCTTGAATGTCGCCCTCCGCGGCTAGGGTGGAACGATGGCTACCAAGACTTCCCGGGCTTCCAAGGCGCCGGGCTACAAATGCGCCGAGTGCGGCTGGACCACTGCAAAATGGGTGGGCCGTTGCGGCGAGTGCCAAGCCTGGGGCACCGTGGAGGAGACCGGTGCCGCTGTGGCCCGGACAACGGCGGCCACGACCGTTCTGGAGCCGGCCCGCAAGATCGCCGAGGTTGATGCCACCACCGCGGCCTTCCTGCCCACCGGTGTCGACGAACTGGACCGTGTGCTCGGCGGCGGGCTGGTTCCGGGCGCCGTCATCCTGCTGGCCGGTGAGCCCGGCGTGGGTAAGTCCACGCTGCTGCTGGACGTCGCGGCCAAGTTTGCCCGCACCGCCCAGGACGTCCTCTACATCACCGGCGAGGAGTCCGCGGCGCAGGTGAAGCTCCGCGCGGACCGGATCGACGCCGTCGCCGAGTCCCTCTACCTTTCCGCGGAAACGGACCTCGGCCAGGCCCTGGGCCAGGTTGAGAAGCTCGAACCGCGCCTGCTGGTGGTGGACTCCGTCCAGACGCTCAGCAGCGCCGACGTCGAGGGCAGCGCCGGCGGCGTCTCCCAGGTACGCGAGGTGGCCGCCTCCCTCATCGCCGCGGCCAAGCGCCGCAACATGACGACCCTGCTGGTGGGACACGTGACCAAGGACGGCTCCATCGCAGGCCCCCGGCTGCTCGAGCACCTCGTGGACGTCGTGTGCCAGTTCGAAGGCGAGCGGCACTCCCGGCTGCGGCTGCTGCGGGCCGTCAAGAACCGCTACGGGCCCACCGACGACGTTGGCTGCTTTGACCTGAATGAGGACGGGATCGTCGGCCTGGCCGATCCCAGCGGGCTGTTTGTCTCGCGGACCAAGGAACCGGTTTCCGGCACCTGCATCACCGTCACCCTCGAGGGGCGGCGTCCGCTGCTGGCCGAGGTGCAGTCCCTGCTCGCCGAAAGCGCCAGCTCGCAGCCCCGCCGGGCCACGAGCGGGCTGGACAGTTCCCGGGTCGCGATGCTGCTCGCCGTGCTCCAGCAGCGGGCCGGCTGCCTGCTGCACAAGGATGATTCATACGTCGCGACCGTCGGCGGCGTGAAGCTCAGCGAGCCGGCCACGGACCTCGCTGTGGCCCTGGCGGTCGCCTCCGCGAAGGCCAAGAAGCCACTGCCGCAGCGGCTGATCGCGTTCGGCGAGGTTGGCCTGGCCGGTGAGGTCCGTCCCGTGCCGGGCATCAACCAGCGCATCCAGGAAGCCCACCGGCTGGGGTTCACGCACGCTGTGGTCCCCGCCAGCCCGAACGGCCCGGGGCCGGTCCCGCAAGGGTTCTCCGTGCGGGAAGTAGGGCACCTCGCCGAGGCCTTGAGTCTGCTGATCAGCTGACGGCGGTGGTTGCTGCCGGTACGGCCCCGGATGGTGTTCACAAGGACCGCTCCGGCCTCTAGGCTTGGAACCACCAGCGAACCGAAAGGAGAGCCTCATGTCCACCCCAGGTGAAGAGCAGGACCCCGTCGTCGGTGATGTGATCATCCCCCAGGAGGACGCGCTGCCCGCTCCCACACGGACGGGGCACGGAAAAATGCCTGCGGACATCGACGACGATGTGTTCGAGAAGGCGGCTGAACAGGAGCGGGTGGCCGCCGGGCTGTCCGACTATGCGCCCAGCGATGTTCCTTCCGCTACTGACCCCCTGCCGCCGGAAGCCTCAGAGGCTGCCGATCTCGCCCAGCGCGGACTTCTGGACGAGGCCGCGGGCGATGAGGCGGACGAGGAATAACTCCGCCTCCGCCCGACGGCACCGTTGAGCGGAGCCGGCCCGCAGCGCTAGGCGGGGGCCCCTGGTCCGGTCGGCCAGCGCAGCAGGGCAGCAATGTCCACTCCGTCGGGCAAGGCGGGCCCGGGGACGAGCAGGATCCGGGCGTCCGTCAGCGCCGCTGCCCTCAGCAGCGCTGCGGGCGCAGGAACCCGGCCGAGGACCTCAGCGCCGAGGGATTCCTCCTCAGCGGTGGCGATCCACGGTTCGGCATCCAGCGCGAGCACACGACGTTCGGCGAGTGCCCGGTCGTTGAGGATCAGTACGTCAACCTGGGCCTGTTGGAGTGCGTGCACGACGGCGCCTATCCCAGTCGCCGATTCGGGGTTCGCTTGGCCCTCCTGTACGGCCAGCCGTTCCAGGACCTGTTCCTGATCGGCTGCCCACTGCTCGGCCACCCTTTCCTCTATCTGGGCATTAAAGGCTTCACGATCAGCACCTGGGGCGCGTGTGTGGGACTCCACTACGGTGAGCACGGCCCGGCTTGCTTCGGCCAACTGTTCCTGGACCAGCTGGCGTGCCCGCACGTCGCCGGCGAGAATGAGTACCCTCGCCCCGCTGTCGCGGATCGTCTTGTCGATCTCGCCCGCAACCTGGTCGGCGTTGCGCCGCCAGATTTCCTCAGTCCGGTGTTGGAATTTCCCCTGCGCCCAGCCTCCTCCCGGGACCTTGCTCAGGTTCTCGCTCGACCCCTGAATGTCCTGGCTTTTGGTGGCATCCCGTCGTCCGGCATGATGGAGCCGGATCTCGCCTTCATCCCGGCTGACTTCTGCGACGACGTACGGAAAGTCCTCGGGGCGGTGTTTTAACAAGGGCAGCAGGTCCGGGACGTGTTCAACCGCAATCCTTTCCGGAACGACAAGGGGCCCCGGCAGCAGTTCGTTGATCTGCACCGTTCCTTGCTGCACCAGGACGAACCGGCTGACTGGGGAAGGTTCGCCGGTGGCGGGCCGGAGCGCCTCTTCGATAGCGTCCAGGTCGTCTTTCGCGGCACCCTGCCCGGCCAGGGCAGCCCGGACGTTTCCGGGCTGCACGTCCGCGGCTTCCAGGGAATCGACGGTGCCCGCGCTTGCATCCACGTAGGCTACGCACCAGGGGCCGGGTTGCCGGTACAGATCCGCGTATTCCGTCAGGCTGTCAGTCACCGGAGTTGCCACCGCGCTCTGAAGATTCCCCATCCTCTGGACTGTCCGGCTTAGCTACTGGATCCAGGGCTGCCTGCACCTCTGCGGGATCCGTATCATCGGGAAAGGGCTCGGTTTCCCGCCACTCTTCGGCGTGGGCAGGCTTGTTGCCCCTCACCATGCCTTGCGTCTCGTGCTTCATCTGGTCATCCAGATTCTGGCCGTGGGTCGTGTTGCCTCGCTCCGCCATGTCGGTCTCCTTCCCATATGGTTTTTCACCACATGCTCAATCAATCCGTAGCTCACCCTAGCACCGGGGCCACCAGCTGTTAAAGGGTAAATTGATCCCTCCATCTCAGCCTTGTTGGAGGGTCCCGGAATCGCCGCCCGAAGGGTGAAAAGACAGCGGCGAGGGCGTCTAGGAATGCGACTCCTGCGCAGTTACCGATCGTGGTAGGAGCTCCAACGCTCGTGGAATAGCAAACGCGCAATGGCCCGCGGGCAGCCGCGGGAAAGCTCCGGACGAAGACAAACAGTCCCGGTCCGGATCAGAGCAGAGCCGGCGAGCGCGTTAGCGCGGCTGCGCGGGGTTGGTCGGATCGCCGTGCGAGGGGGGATTCAGCGGCGGCCCGGAGGTTGCCGGCGACACACGGGACCCCTGCTGCGTCTGGCTTGCTTCCGGCGTATCCGGCGCAGTTGGCCCACTTGGCTCGGCACCGTTTTGCAGGGCAGCTAGCCGGTTTTCAAGGATCTGGACCACCGGCAGTCTGTTTCCGTGCGCACGCTCGTAGGCCAGTACCTGGCTGAGCTGCGCTTCATCTAGTCCGGTGATCCGGGTGGGAAGCGTCCCGGTGGGGAGGTGGTCGTAATCGGGCAAGGGAAGTTCATCGTGCTGGGGTACGTCATTCACAGAATCAATCCTCCTGGTTTCGGACGAATTACCAGTCGCCAGCAGCGGACATCAGCAGCGGCCGCTGCTGTCCAAACTAGCAGTGAGCACCGTGCAATGTAAGGCGTTCCAGCCTCGCCGAATCCGCGAACTCGCAGACACGCAAGAAGGAGCGCCTGCCGTCCGGACTGCTCTCCGGAAGCCGGACTCCTGACTGGAAGTCTGACTCTCAGAGGTGCGGTTCGTACTGGCAGGCGCCCCTTCCGTGATCCTCTACCTTCGCGCCGGGACGGTGTCTTGCACCCCTACGCCTTCTTCGGCGGCAGGGCCAGCTGGAAGACCTTGGCCCAGGTGGAGCCGACCTGCTTCAGCAGGGGTCCGGTGGTGTACGGCAGGCCGTAGCGCTTGCAGATCTCCTGCACCTTCGGGGCCACCTCG
>JAODMA010000401.1 GCA_025464545.1 Arthrobacter sp.
TGAAGTCCCCGCCGGAGCAGTTCAACGACGACCTCGCCCGCGAAAAGGTCGAGGCCTTCATCCGCGGGGACCTGGAGCGCTAACCCGCTTCCCCCTTCCCGGTTGCCCTATTACTACTTACGGTCCCTCAAGCCCCGGCTTGGCCGCTGCAAGTGATAGGGCAATCGGCGTTTCACCGGTGCCCAGGGCGGTCCGGACACTGCGTGCAGGGCTAGAAGAGGCCGACAGGGTTGCCCTGGTCGTCGACGTCCATTCGCATCGCCGCCGGGACCTTGGGCAGGCCCGGCATGGTCATGACGGCGCCGGTCAGAGCGACGATGAAACCGGCGCCGGTCTTGGGGATCAGGTCGCGCACATGCACGGTGAAGCCTTTCGGGGCGCCCAGCCGGCTGGCGTCGTCGCTGAAGGAATACTGGGTTTTCGCCATGCAGACCGGGAACCCTGACCAGCCGTTCTTCTCGATTTCGGCGAGCCGCTTGAGCGCCGGCACCGAGAAGTCCACGCCGTCGGCCCCGTACACCTCCTGCACGATGGTGCGGATCTTGTCCTCCACGGACATCTCCAGCGGGTACAGGTGCCGAAAGTTGTGCGGTGCCTCGATGGCCGCGGCAACCTTCGCCGCGAGCTCGTCCCCACCGTCCCCGCCCCCGCCGCGGCCCCAGACGTCGGCGACGGCGGCCTGGACCCCCTGCGTGGCGCACCAGTCCAGCAGCCAGTCCAGCTCCTCCCGGCTATCGGTGGCGAACTGGTTAATGGCCACCACCGGGGTGATGCCGAACTTCTCCACGTTCCGCACGTGCCGCTGCAGGTTCGCGACGCCGGCGGCCAGCGCCACGACGTTTGGCTCCTTGAGCTGATCCTGGGCGACGCCGCCGTGCATCTTGAGCGCCCGGATGGTTGCCACGACGACGACGGCGCTGGGGGCGACGTCGGCCATCCTGGCCTTGATGTCCATGAATTTCTCGGCACCCAGGTCTGCTCCGAAGCCCGCCTCCGTGACCACGATGTCAGCCAGGCTGCGTGCGGTCTGGGTGGCGATCAGGGAGTTGCAGCCGTGGGCGATGTTGGCGAACGGGCCACCGTGCACCAGCGCCGGTGTCCCGGCGATGGTCTGTACGAGGTTGGGCTTGATCGCGTCCTTGAGGAGCATGGTCAGCGCGCCCTGGACGCCGAGGTCGGCGACGGTGACGGGCTGGCGGTCATAGGTGTAACCGAACGTGATCCGGCCGAGCCTTTCCCGGAGGTCGGACAGGTCCGTGGCGAGACAGAACACCGCCATGATCTCGGAAGCCACGGTGATGTCGAAACCGTCCTGCCGCGGAATGCCCTGCGCCGGGCCGCCGAGGCCGATCACGACCTCCCGGAGCGAGCGGTCGTTCATGTCCAGCACCCGCTTGAAGGTCATCCGCCGCGGGTCGATGTTCAGCTCGTTGCCCTGGAAGATGTGGTTGTCCACGAGGGCCATCAAGGCGTTGTTTGCCGAGGTGATGGCGTGGAAGTCGCCGGTGAAATGCAGGTTGATTTCATCCATCGGCAGCACCTGGGAGTAGCCTCCACCGGTGGCTCCGCCCTTCATGCCGAGGACGGGTCCCAGCGAGGGCTCACGCAGCGCGATCATCACCTTGTGCCCCGCCCGGGCCAGTGAGTCCGCCAGCCCCACAGTGGTGGTGGACTTGCCCTCGCCGGCAGGAGTGGGGGACATGGCGGAGACCAGCACCACCTTGCCGGCCGGGCGGCGGTCCCCGGCGTCCCGGTCATCCCCGGCCCGGAGCTTCGCCGGATCGATCTTGGCCTTGTACCGGCCGTAGAACTCCAGGGCATCGGCGTTGATGCCGGCCGTGGCGGCGATCTCCTCGATCGGCCGCATCTCGGCCCGCCGGGCGATCTCCAGGTCGCTCGGCACGGCGGCTGCGCCCGCTTCGGCTGATGGGTCTCCGGGGAGGGCGTTGTCAGGCATCGGTGTCCTTCGGCTCGTGGTGTCGGCGGGTGTCCGGGCCAACGGTGACAGGCCGGTGTTACCGGCTGGTGGCCCCGGCAGCGGGCGCGTGGCCCACCGGGATGGTCAGGTTTCCAAAGTACTGGCTCAGCGCGGTGTGGTAGCTCTCCAGTGTGATCGCCGCGGTGCGCTGCCACCCGAAGCCCTGGGCGTGCAGGGACGCGGCCCGGCCCATATCCTGGCGGGTGGCCGGGTCGTCGTACAGCGCCTCGAGGACGTCCGCCCAGTCCCCGGGCTTGTGGCCCTCCACCAGCAGTCCGGTCCGTCCGTCGAAGACCGCGCGGGAGAGCCCGCCGACCTTGGTCGCGACCACCGGCGTCCCGCAGGCCTGGGCTTCGAGGGCCACGAGTCCGAAAGATTCGCTGTACGAGGGCATCACCACGACGTCGGCCGAACGGTACCAGGCGGCGAGCTTCGGCGCGTTGACCGGCGGATGGTGGGTGACGACGTCGTCCATTCCGGCGGAGCTGATCAGCGTCTTCAGGTCAAAGTCCTTGGCCCCGCTGACCGCGCCCACGATGCTCAGCTGCAGGTCGATGTCCGGGCGGCGGGCACGGAGCAGCGCCGCTGCCTTGATCAGGATCTGGGGTCCCTTGAGGCGCTGGATCCGGCCGGCAAACAGCAGATGGAAGCGGTCCGGCGGCACCCCATGATCCGCCCGGGCGCGGCTCCGGAAGGCCGGCGTGAACACTGTCAGGTCCACCCCCGGCGGGGCCACGTCGATATGGTCCATGTCCGCGTTGTAGTGGGAGACGAGTTCCGCGGCCTCCGTGCCGGTATTGGCGATCAGCCGGGTGGCGCCGTCGACAATCCGATGTTCGCCGTCCTCGCGCCGCCGCGGTTCGGGCTGCTCGCCGGACTCGAGCAGCAGGTTCTTGACCTTGGCCATGGTGTGCATGGTGTGCACCAGCGGCATGCCCCAGAGCCGGGCGAGCTCAAGCCCGGCCACCCCGGAGACCCAGTAGTGCGAGTGAATCACGTCGTAGCGGCCGTGCGGCTGGCGCTGGCGGATCCTGTCGATCTCGGCCACCATGCTCTGCAGCAGTTCGGGCAGCTCTTCCTTGGGCAGCTTCCGGGGCGGTCCGGCCAGGACGTTGTGGACGCACACGCCCGGGGAAGGATGCTCGACGGCGGACTGCCCGGCGGCCGTGGACCTGGTGAAGATCTCCACCTCGACGCCGGTCTCGGCAAGGGCCGCGGCCAGCGCCCGGATATACACGTTCATTCCGCCGGCGTCGCCGGAACCGGGCTGCTCCATCGGCGAGGTGTGCAGGGACAGGAAGGCGACACGGCGGACCAGTGACATCCTTCTTCTCCCTCTGTTGCCGGAACTGCATGTCGATAAAACACTACTCCTGAAGTTCCGGGAGGTTCACAGGCTGCTTCGAGCTGCGGTCACGGCGCCGGAGTGCCGTCGATGCCGCTGCGCCAGAGCTGCTGCAGTTCCGGAAAAGCGGCCTCATAACCGGCGAGCAGCTTCGCCGCGAGCGCGTCCGAATCGACGAGGGGATGCCGGGCGAAGGCGGCGAGGGCCGCCTCGCGCCGCCGGGTCACGGCGGCGGGCCCAACCGCCTGGCCTGCTGCCGCTCCGGCGGCCTGTACCACCAGCCGTTCAACGTCCTTGACCCGTTGCATCAGGATGAGCTGCGCGGGGGCCGGACGGTCCTGCGGGAGCGGCACCACGCCGTCGGGCGTCACCCGGCACGGAACCTCGACGACGGCGTCCGCGGGCAGCCCCGGGATCGCCGGTCCGGCGCCCGCTCCCGGAGCGGCATTGGGGGTGTTCAGAACCAGCTCCGCGGTGCCGCCGCCGGAGAGCGCCCGCATGACGGCCAGGGCCACGCGCTCATAGCCGCCGCCGGCAAGGTCCGTCTCGTCCCGGCGCTCGCCCGCCCACCGGGCCTCGGCCAGGTACCCTTCCTCTCGGGACCTGCGGGCGGCCTCCCAGAGCGGATACGCCGCCGCCCCGGCTGCGGCCAGCCGCGGGTAGAGCTCCGATTGCTGCCGGTCGATGGACTCACCGCGGGTCTCGGCGGCGGAGCGGATGCCGGACAGTGCCCGTCCGGTCTCGTAGTAGTAGTAGAGGTACTCGTTGGGCAGGCACCCGAGTTCGGCAAGGAACGCCTGCGGGAACAGCCGGCCTTCCTCGAAGCCGGTGAGGGCCCCGGCGTCCGCCAACAGCCCGGGCAGGGCATCCCGGCCGCCGGACTCCAGCCGGTACAGCCAACCCAGGTGGTTGAGGCCGTAGTAGCCGACGCCGTCGAGCCTGCCCTCGGGCAACGCGACGCCGGCGGCCCGGGCGGCCCGGTACACGAGCCCGCCGGCCGAATCGCAGATGCCGACGACCCGCCGGCCGAGCACCGGGACCAGGGCCTCGGTGACCATCCCGGCCGGGTTCGTGAAGTTCAGCAGCCACGCCTCCGGGCAGCGCTCGCGCATTGCCGCGGCGAGCTCCAGCATCCGGGGTATGGACCGCAGCGCATAGGAGATGCCGCCGGCGCCCGTCGTCTCCTGGCCGAGCAGTCCCAGGTCCAGGGCGATCCGCTCATCGGCCATTCGGCCCGCGGTTCCGCCGGGCCGGATCGCGGCAAACACCATGTCCGTTCCCTCGAGGGCCTCCGGCAGCGAAGTCGTGGTGCGGACCGTGGGCCTTTTCCCCGCGGGCATGCCCTCCGCTGCCTCTTGGGACGCCAGCGAAGCCAGCACCGCGTCGACGGCGGCCAGCCGGCCGGCGTCGACGTCGTACAGCACCAGCTCACGGACCAGCCCTGCGAAGGGGCCGGAGCTGAGTGCCCGGTAGACCAGCGGCACCCGGAATCCGCCGCCGCCGGCAATCATGAGCCGCATTTGGACAGTCTATGCATCCCGGCTCCGGCGGGCTGTGCCGGTGGGCCGCTCCGGCCACCGGCTCAGATGGGGAGGGGGGGCTTCGGCTGGCGTGGGGCGTCTTTCCTGCCACACCCGGACAGCGTAGTCTGCGGTACATGGACGCGACCCCGCCGCGGCGCTTCGACCCGATTTCCTCCGTCCGATCCCCGACGGCGGAGGGTTTCGACCTGCTTCTGACGGGCACGGTGTTTCAGGACATCATTTTCACCGGGCTGCCGCACGCGCCGGTAGCCGGTACCGAAATCTGGAGCGAGGGGATGGGAAGCTGCCCGGGCGGCGTCGCCAATCAAGCGATTGCGGCGGCGAGGCTGGGTCTGCGGACGGGCCTTGCGGCTGCCTTCGGTGATGACGGCTACGGCGACTACAACTGGAAGATCCTGGCGGGGCAGGAGCACGTGGACCTCTCCCTCTCCCAGCGGGTACCGGGCTGGCACTCTCCCGTGACGGTTTCACTCAGCGTGGAACAGGACCGGTCCATGGTCACACACGGTCATCCTGCGCCGGTCAGCTCCACCCAGCTGATCGGCACGCCGCCGCCGGCGCTCGCCGCCGTGGCCGAGCTCAACGAGGAACTGGAGCCCTGGGCCCTCGACGCCCATAAAGCCGGCGTGCGCTTGTTCGGCGACGTCGGCTGGGACCCCACCGGGGCTTGGGCGCCGACCCGGCTGGACAACCTGAAGTACTTCCACGCATTCACGCCCAACCAGCACGAGGCGATGGCGTTCACGGGGCGGGACAATCCGTGGTCGGCGTTGTATTCGCTCGCGGACCAGGTCCCGGTGGCCGTCGTGACGCTGGGTTCCCAGGGTGCCATGGCGGTCGACTCGGAAACGGGCGAAGAGGAATGGGTGCCGTCCCTGCCCGTTTCGGCCTACGATCCGACCGGCGCCGGCGACTGTTTCGGCGCCGCGTTCATCGTCGGCTGCCTGGCGGGCTGGCCGCTCGGGGACCGGCTCCGGTTCGCCAACCTTTGCGCCGCCCTGGCCGTGCAGGAAGTCGGCGGATCGCTGGCCGCGCCCGGCTGGGGCGACATTGCCGACTGGTGGCACCGCGCCAATGCCCGGAAGGAACGGCAGAGCAGCCAATGGTTGCGCCGCTACTGCTTCCTGGACGACATCGTCCGCGACGTCCCGGCCGAGGCGCAGCGGCGGGCGTCGGCGACCATCGCCCACCTTTCCGACGCCTAGCGCCCCCCGGCCCGGTGCCGCTGGACATGCCCTCCGGCCGGGCTGTGGCATGGACATAATCCCGTTGTGCCCATTTTTTGGCGCGAGCATTGGGCATGTCCACCGGGACGGGAGGGCATGCCCATTGTTGGCAGAATTAAGCCGGATGCGCTCCCGCCCCTAGAATCGTTAAGTGACTTCCCCAGCAGCAACCGGCGACTTCCGTTCCGCTTCGAAGGCCGAGGCTGCCTTCGCCGATGAGCGCTCTGCAGTAATCGATCTCGGAGCCATCCGGCATAACGTGCGGAGCATCGCGGCCGTCGCCTCACCCGCGCAGGTCATGGCGGTGGTCAAAGCCGACGCCTACGGCCACGGTGCGGTGCCCGTCGCCCGCGCCGCGCTCAGCGCCGGCGCCAGCTGGCTCGGCGTGGCCCACATCTCCGAGGCTCTGGCCCTGCGGGCAGCCGGTATCGAGGCCCCGCTGCTGGCCTGGCTGCACACGTCCGACAGCAACTTTGCCGCCGCCGTCGCCGCCGGGATCGACATCGGCTGCTCCGGCTGGGAGTTGCAGCGGATCGTCGCGGCCGCCCGCGAACAGGAACGGCCGGCCCGCGTCCATTTGAAGGTGGACACCGGGCTCGGCCGCAACGGCGCGACCCTGGACACCTGGGACAGCCTCGTCGGTGAAGCCATGGAGTACCAGGACCAGGGACTGCTGCGGGTCGTGGGGATCTTCTCCCACCTCGCTGTCGCCGACGAACCCGAGCGGCCCGAAACGGACGATCAGCTCGCTGCCTTCCGCGTGGCCCTGGCAATCGCCCAGGACGCCGGAGTGGACCCGGAAGTCCGCCATCTGGCGAACACGCCGGCGACGTTATCCCGTCCCGACACACATTTCGACCTGGTCCGGGTGGGACTGGGCGTCTACGGGCTGTCCCCCTTCGAAGGGCAGAGCTCCGGCGAACTGGGCCTGCGCCCCGCCATGACGGTCCGTACGGTCGTTTCCCAGTGCAAGGACGTACCGGCGGGCCAGGGCGTCTCGTACGGATTGAACTACCGAACCCCCGGCACCAGCACACTCGGGCTCATCCCGCTGGGCTACGCCGACGGCGTTCCCCGCATTGCCACCGGCGGCCCGGTCCGGGTGGAGGGCGTGAATTACCCGGTGGTGGGCCGGATCGCGATGGACCAGATGGTGATCGATCTGGGCCCCTTGAACGTCTCCGCCGGCGGGCGCAGCGTGCTCGGCTCCGAAGCTGTGCTGTTCGGCAACGGTGCCGACGGCGGACCTACGGCCGAGGACTGGGCCAGGGCCGCCGGAACCAACAACTACGAGATCGTCACCCGGATCAGTCCCCGGGTGCCGCGCCGCTACATCAACGAGGTGCCCGGCATGGGAGAGCCCGGCACTGAAGAGCCCCGGCGCGGCGGGGAGCCGGCACGATGAGCGCCCCCGCGTGGGAGCGGACACTGGAAGTGCGGACCGCTGAGCAAACTCACGCCCTCGCCGCGGGCCTCGGCGCGCAGCTGCAGACCGGAGACCTGCTGGTCCTCACTGGTGAGCTCGGGGCGGGCAAGACCACTTTCACGCAGGGGCTCGGGGAAGGCCTGGGCGTCCGGGCGGGGATCATCTCACCCACCTTCGTGCTGGTCCGCATCCACCCGAGCCTTCCCGACGGCCCCCGTCCGGGCGGCCCGGACCTCGTGCACGTCGACGCCTACCGGCTCGGGTCCGCCGCCGAGATTGACGACATTGACCTCGAAAACACCATGGACAGCGCGGTGACCGTGGTCGAATGGGGCCGCGGCCGCGTGGAGCACCTGAGCGACAGCCGGCTCGAAGTGGAGCTCGTCCGCTCCCTCGGCGGCGCTGCCCCGGCAAGTGCCGCTGCGGCACCTACCGCAACCGCACCGACCGCTGCCGCACCGACCGCTGAGACCCCCACCCTGGACTTCGATACCGACGACGACGAGCCCCGCAGCATAGTGATCCGCGGCTTTGGTCCGCGCTGGGTCAGCCCGCCGGCCCTGCCCGGATCGGCGTACGGATCGGGCACCGAGCCACTGACTGAGCCAACGGAACGGACTTCCTGATGCTGATTCTCGCAATCGATACGTCCGCCGTGGCAAGCGCCGCGCTTGTCTCGGACGACGCTCCGGAATCGGTGGTGGGCAGTTTTGCCACCGAGGACACCCGGAGCCACGCGGAGGTCCTGGCGCCGGGGATCGAGA
>JAODMA010000403.1 GCA_025464545.1 Arthrobacter sp.
AAGGTGGCGGACTTCAGGCCGGCCTCTTCGGCGTAGGAGGTGTCCATGATGGTGGTCGGGTAGCCGTGGCGTTCGGCCCAGCGCAGGTACATCCGCATCAGCATCTCGGCGAAGTCGGCGGCGTCCACACCGCCCGCGCCGGCCCGGATGGTGACCACAGCTTCACGGACATCGAACTCGCCGGAGAGCAGGGTGACCACTTCGAGGTCCTTTAAGGCTTTCCGGATCGATTCCAGTTCGGTAGCAGCTTCGCCCATGGAGGCGGCATCGTCTTCGTCCTGGCCCAGCTCCACGAGGACCTCGAGGTCGTCGATCCGTGAGACGAGCGAATCCAGGCGTGCCAGTTCCGACTGCCGGTGCGAGAGCCGGGAGGTGATCACCTGGGCGGCCGCGGGATCGTCCCAGAGGTTGGGTTCGCCCGCGCGCTCGCTCAGCTCCGCGATGTCTTCCTTCAGCGCCTCGACATTCGAAACGTTTTCGATGGAGGCGTAGGTGGCGCGCAGTGCGCGGATTTCTGCGGGAAAATCGATGTTAGCCATGGTTTTTTAACCCTACGCTATGCGTGCAATCCGGCCCGACCCGGCCTGCGGGCCGGGCGGGCCAGCGGGGGCGGACTGGGCGGGCGGCGCCCCGCGTCGCCGGGGCTAACGGCTCAGCCGCGAGCGCGCCGTCGAACTGGCTTCCACCCGGATGCCGTCTGGAACCAGGAAATTGACCACCGGAGGGTGGACCGCGACGCTGAGGGTCACGACTGCTGTGGCACCGTCGGGGCTTCCCGTTCCTGGCGCGACGGCGAGATCGCTGAACCGGGCGAAGGCACTGTTGCGCTCCAGGTAGTCGGCGGCGGCCCTGCGGACCCTTTCCCCGTCAAGCGCTGCGGTGGGCGTTCCCGCGGAGCTACCGAGCTGGCCCAGAGTGAAGCTGTCCGCCGCGGCCACCGAGGCGCCGTCGGCCAGCGAGAGCAGTTTCTTGTGTTCGAGGTAGATGCTGGAAGCCGCCATGACGACAGTCGCGAGGAGCAGGGCGAGCAGAACGAAGCCGATGATGAGCACCATCATCTGGCCTTCTTCCCTGCGGGTGGTGCGCCGGCTGCTGTGCCACCGGCGGGCCGGACCCTGCTCGTCGGGCCGGCGGCTCACCGGAAGCGCCCGACCAGCTGGGTCGCCGAAGCGGTGAGCTGGCTCGCGTTGAGGTGCAGGGCTTCACGGAACGGAACGAACGGCAGGGGCACGGTCAGGTGGACGGTGGCGGTGACGGCAGATCCGGCGGCCGTGCAGTCCGCCGGCTGGCAACTGGTGTCCAGCCTGGCGTTGGCCGGTTCATACCCGTAGTCCGCGAGCGCCAGCAGGACGGCCTGCTCCGCAGCGGCGCGCCCGCTCGCGGCGTCGGGCTGGGCCACGAAGACCTTGGCGGCCTGGTCCGCAGCGCCGACCACGGCGAAGGAGCCCGCCTGGATCTGGCCGACGGTGATGATGAAGTAGACGAGCGGGACCATCAGCAGCAAGGACAGAAATGTGAATTCCACTACCGCGCTCCCCTGCTCCGAGCCGTTGTCAGGGCCGGATGGCGGCATGCCCCTTCACCTCCAGGCTTTGGCGCGGCCCGATCAGGCCGATCACAGGCAGCGGGGCGCGGACAGTCACCTCCAGGGTAGGGACGCCCAGGTAGACGGTCTCGCTCGTGCTCACCTCGTTGGCGAAGTCGGGGCTGAGCGCCACACTGATGAGCTGGGCCGTCCGGTCGCGGGCATCAGTGGCGCTGCGGTCCGCGAGCGTCCCGTATCTCGCGCCGGAGGCGGCTGCGTCGATCAGCGTGTTCCGGACGTGGAGGACCAGGGTGAGCTGGATGATGGCCATAAAGAACAGCGTCAGCAGGCCGCCGACGAGGACGAAGTCCACCACTGCCGCGCCTCGTTCCCCGGCTTTGATCCGGACGCTGCCCGGCCGGTCGCAGCCGCAGCGTTCGCCGGGCGCCGCCACTGTCTACTGCCCGACCTTGTCCATTGCCTGGTTGAACAGTCCTTCAAGGGCAGGTCCCGCGAGCGCAAGCAGGGCGGCGACGAGGACCGCCGACATCAGCGTGATCATCACCCACCCCGGCACGTCTCCACGCTCATGGTGGTCCCGGTCCCGGATACTTCGGTAGTTTCGTCCGGTCCAGGCCGGGGGCCGCCGAAGGAGCGTGCTCAAGATGAAGACTGACAACGCCGTGCGGATACTGATGAGTTTCACTGGGTCCCCTTAGTTTTGTGGCTGGAGCTTTGTGCGGGCGGTAGTCCTGTTCCTGCTGCTGTCTTGTCCGTGCTGTTTCATTCCGTGCTGTTCATTTCGTGTTGTTCATTTCGTGTTGTCTCTCTTGCCAGTTCCTCCTACAGTCCGAGGCTGATGGCAGCCAGACCCGGGAACACGGCAAAGACGACCGTGAGCGGCAGTACGCCGAAGACCAGCGGCACCATCATCCCGATCTCCTTTTTTCCGGCCGACTCCATCAGCTCGCGTTTTGCGGTATCCCGAACGTCCTGCGCCTGGGCTCTCAGCACGTCCGCCAGCGGTGTCCCGCGTTCGACGGCCACTATCATTCCGTCCACGAAGCGGATCAGCGGTCCCAGGTCCGTTCTGGACGAGAACTCCTGCAGGGCGTTGACCAGCGGCGTTCCCGCCCTGGTTTCGGCGAGAACGCGGGTGAATTCCTTCGACAACTCGCCCCGGGCGCTGCGGCAAACCCGGTCCAGCGCGCCGGTGGCGCTCTCCCCCGCACTGACGGCGAGCGCCATGAGCTCGGCGATGCTGGGGAATTCCGCCATCATGCGGGCTTCCCGCTTCTTGATCTGCACGGACAGCACGTAGTCCCTCAGCAGGTACCCGCCGCCGGCGCCGCCCAGAACCACCACTACAGCCCCAGTGGGGCTCAACCCCCCGGAGGCACCCGCAAGCACCACCGCGCCGACAGCCAGGACAAAGCCGGCCGCGCCCCACAGCAATTGCTCCGCACGGAAGTCGACCGGTGGCTTGTTGGTCCCGGCCCGGGCCAGCCGGCGCGTCAAGGCCGAGGTTCCGGGGTTGATCCTGCCCAGTGAGGCGAGTACGTCACGGAGGACGGGACGCAGAATCCGCTCCAGCGGACCGAAGGGCGTGATATTTCGCGGCTCCGGCCGGAGGAGCCTCGATTCCAGGTTGTGGGACCTCAGTTGGGGGCCGATGCGATCGGTGAAAGTGGTGGGCCGCAGGAACGGCAGCCTCACGAGGAGCAGCCAGAGTCCGGCGCCAAGGACCACCCCGCAAGCCGCGGCGCTGGCCATCAGCCCGCTCATCGCAGGACCCTTTCATCTTCCGGAAGGGCTCCGATACGCAGCATGACTGCGTAGGAGATCAGGGAGACTGCAAGCCCGCCCAGCAGGACACCGGCTCCGGTCGGCGTGTTGTAGGCCGCGACGGCTTCGGGTCTGCTCGCCAACAACACGAGGACGATCCACGGCGCCGCGACCGCGAGGCGGGCCGCATTGACTGTCCAGGACTGCCTGGCCTCCAATTCGCTGCGGGTGCGGGCGCTCTCCCGCAGGAATTCGGCAAGCGTTCCCAGCAGGCGGCCCAAGTCTGAGCCGCCCACTTCGCGGGTCAGCCGGAGTGCCTCGACAATTCTGTCCGCCACCGGGTCGGCCAGACGGTCCTTCAGCCTGGTCAGCGACGGATCAAACTGGCCTCCCGAACGGTAATCGGAACCAAAGTCGCGGAACACCGGCCGGAGCTCCAGCGGGCCGTTGTGTCCGAGCTGGATGAGAGCCTCGGGCAACGACAGGCCGGCCCGGATGGCTGACCGCAGATGATCAACGACGTCAGGCCAGAGCTGACGCAGGACGGCGGTACGCTTCCGGGCGCGCCGGCGCACCACGGCCAACGGCAACCAGGCGCCGAACAGTCCAAAGCAGCCCGAGATCGGCCAGGACCGGGTCAGGGCGACGAAGACGAGGGCCGTAAAAGCTCCGACGGCCAGACAGCTTGCCACGAGACCGGGTCCGGTGACCTTCTCGATCCCCGCAGCCAGCAGGAGATCCTCCAGCCTGCGGACGCGCGGCGCACGCTGGGCTGATGCCGGCTGCTCCCAGGCGGACCACCAGATCAGCAAGAACCCGGCGCCTGCGAGCCCGCCCAGCAGCGGCGCCATCAGCGCGGCTCCAGCAAGGCGGCGACGTCGTACCCGGAGCGCGCGAATTTTTCCACGGCCGGCATGGAGTTGGCTTTCGGCTGGAGCTGTCCGGCGGCCATGGCGAACACCATGGAGGACTCAATGATGCCGTTCTCGACTCTGCGTCCGAGCGAAAGGATCTCCGTTACCTGCCGGCGGCCGTTGGCGTGCCTGCTGCAATGCACCACCAGGTCGATGCACGAGGCCACGGTGGGAACGACGAAGGCACTGGAGATGTTCTCCCCGGCCAGCAATGGGAGCGTGCACAGCTTCGTCACGGCGTCGTGGGCGGAATTGGCATGGATCGTGCACATCCCTGGCAGCCCGGAATTCAAGGCGATGAGCATATCAAGGCTTTCGGCCTCCCGAACTTCGCCGACCACGAGTCGGTCCGGCCGCATCCGCAGGGCTTCCTTGACGAGCCTGCGCAGGGGGATCTCTCCTTCCCCGTCCAGGTTCGCCTGCCGGCACTGCAGACCCACTACGTCGCGAAGCGGAAACTGCAGTTCGAAGATTTCCTCTACGGTAATGACCCGCTCACGGGTGCCGATACCGGCGGCGAGGCAGTTCAGCATGGTGGTCTTGCCTGCCTGGGTCGCTCCGGACACCAGGATGTTCAGGCCGCTGGCCACCGCCGCACCCAGAAACCGGGCAGCCTGCGGCGTGAGGGTTCCAAGCTCCACGAGGTGTTCGAGCCTGCTTGCTTTGACAATGAACTTGCGGATGTTGATGGCCCAATGCCGTCGGGTGATGTCCGGGATGACGACGTGAAGCCGTGATCCGTCAGGAAGGGCGGCATCAACGAAGGGCGACGACAGATCCAGGCGCCGTCCCGAACTCTTGAGCATCCGCTCCACGAGGTCCCGGACCTGCTGCTCAGTCAGGGAGATGGAGGTGAGCTCCGATTCACCGTTCCGGGCCACATAGACCTCGTGCGGCGCGTTGAGCCACACCTCTTCGATTCCGGGATCGTCCAGCAGCGGCTGCAATGCACCGAAACCGGCCACGGCGTCGAAGACGAATCGTCTGGCCGGTTCCAAGGGGCCGATCGGGGGCAGCGGCGCCAGCAGAGCACGCTCGTCGTAATCGCTGACCGCCGCCTCCACGAGGCGCCGGACTTCCCCGGCCTGCCGCAACGGGTCCAGCCCGCGGCGTCGAATCAGCTCGCGGACTTCGTCCTCAACAATGCGTACAGCCTCCATGTGGGCCCCCGATAGGACTGCCACCCTGTCGCCGAGGCAGGGCAATTGGGTTAAAGCTAGGGGAGGCTTCTCGGCCGGACAATAGCGCGGGAAAGGTATGTGGGAAATCGCCTCAGGTTTCGACATGACAACATTCCCGCCAGTAACACTAGAACCACTGTTTTCAGGTATCCGCCGATGTTAGGGTGGGCCCGACAAGTCAGACATTCTCAAGCCCGACGGTAATTTGCCGGTATAACCGGGTACGGGACCAACGTGACGCGGCTCAAAGAGCGTGTCATTGCTCCGGAGCGAACCATGAAGTGGACCCCCCCTTTCCCGACCAATCAGAACGGCCGCCGGATCGGGGCCGTTCTTCTCGCGGCCGCGCTTCTCTCCGGTCCGCTGACGGCCCCGCCGGCTGGGGCCGTCGAGCCCTCACCGGCTTCCACCACCACGCCGGCACAAGCGCGCCCGGTGGAAGGGGCACAGGGCGCCCCATCGGCGCCAGCACCCGCCCCCACGCCATCGCCAGAGACGGCGCAGCCGGCGCCGGCGTCCCCGCCCACGATTACGGCGGCGCCGAAACCAAGTCCAGCTCTCGATCCGTCATCCGACGCGGGCAAGGCCGCGATGGCTCAGGCCGTCGGACCGGGTGGCGCCGAGATGGGCCAACGCTCTCCCCGTATATCCGGCGGTAAGGCAGCGACTACCCAGGCGCTGACGACAGAGGGCACGTGGACGCCGACGTTCGGGATCCAAGGTTTGGACGTCAGCGGTCACCAGCCGAGCATCAACTGGCAGGAGCAATGGAACGGTGGGGCGCGCTTCGCGTATGTCAAAGCCAGCGAAGGCAACTACTACACCAACCCCTTGTTCGGCTCGCAGTACCAGGGATCCCGCAATGTGGGAATGATCCGCGGCGCCTACCACTTTGCGATCCCGAACTGGTCATCCGGTGCCAACCAGGCCCGGTACTTCGTCCAAAACGGCGGCGGCTGGAGCGCCGACGGCTCCACCCTGCCGCCGGTGCTCGACTTTGAGTTCAATCCGTACGCCGGGAGGACCATCGAAGGCTTCTACTTCGGGAATACCTGTTACGACATGTCGCCCGGGCAGCTCGCGTCCTGGGTTCACGACTTTGGGAACACCGTGCGGTCCCTGACAGGCAGGCTTCCGGTTATCTACACCAACACCTCGTGGTGGAACCAGTGCCTTGGCAACCCGTCCGGGTTCGGGGATTACCCCTTGTGGGTCGCCTCGTACCCGAGCTCCTTTACGAATAATGCGGGACCGATTCCGACGGCGAGCTGGAGCAGGTACAGCATCTGGCAATACAGCAGCACCGGCCCCTTTGCTGGTGACTCAAATGTCTGGAACGGCAGCTACGCTGACCTGAGAGCATTTTCCCGGAACGGCGTTCCGGATTCGGCGTACAAGGCAGTAGGGATCCTGGTGGCGTCCACGCCTTCGCTGGGTGCGCAGACGTCAGGCATTGTTTGCGGGCTACGTGATGGCGGCTGTTTCCAGGGTTTCGCGGGCGGAGTCGTGATGTGGTCCTTGGGCTCCGGCGCGCAGCCGAGCCTAGCCGGGCCGATCCGCAACGCGTGGGCCGGCAGCGGTTACGAGAGCGGCGTGATGGGCTACCCGACCTCGGCCGTGGTTTGCGGACTAAAAGGCAGCGGATGTTTTCAGAACTATCAACGCGGAGCGATCATGTGGTCGCCGGCCTCCGGCGCCGCGATAAGCACCTTCGGGGCCATCCGTGACTTCTGGCAGCAGCAGAACTTCGAGAACGGGCCGCTGGGCTACCCCACCTCGAATGCGGTCTGCGGGCTTAAGAACGGCGGTTGCTTCCAGAACTATCAGGGCGGCACCGTCGTGTGGTCCCCCGCGACCGGCGCCCAGACAGTCCTCCCGGGACCCGTGCAACAGATTTGGCAGCGGAACGCTTTTGAAAACGGATTGCTCGGCTATCCAACAGGGAAGCAGTCGTGCAGCGCCGCCGCCAACCAGTGCGTTCAGGCTTTTCAGGGCGGCACCGCAGCATGGTCACAAACCAACGGCGGCTGGGCCATTCCGCACCCCTCCGCCGCATCTTGGCAACCGGCCGTTGTCGGCTACCCGGTGGGTGCCCAGGTCTGCGGGCTCCGGGCAAGCGGGTGCTTCCAGAACTTCCAAAAGGGCGTTCTCATGTACGCGCCGACCTCAGGGGCCTTCCAGATTTCGGGGGCGATGCTGCGCGAATGGCAGCAGTCCGGCTACGAAAACGGCAGTTTGGGTTACCCGACCAGCGGGCCAACCTGCCAGCTGAAAAACGGAGGCTGCTTCCAGAACTTCGAAAAGGCCAGCATCCTTTCCTCCCCGACCACCGGAGCCCACCCGGTCTATGTCGGCCCGTTCCTGAGCACCTGGGGCGGGTCCGGATTCGAAAACGGCTCCTTGGGCTACCCGACGTCGCACCAGTTCTGCGGCATCAAAAACGGAGGCTGCTTCCAGAACTTTGAAGGCGGCACCATCATGTGGTCCGCCGCCACCGGCGCCCAGCCCCTCACCTCCCAGCCCGTCCGCACGGCTTGGGGCAAATCAGGCTACGAAAACGGGAGTCTCGGCTACCCGACCGGCCGCATCGTCTGTGGTCTGAAGAACGGCGGATGCTTCCAGAACTTCGAGAAGGGTTCGATAATGTGGTCCCCGGCTACCGGAGCCCACCCGATGACACTCGGTCCGATCCAGGCGGCCTGGAGTCAACAAGGCTTCGAAAACGGCCCCCGCGGATACCCCACCGGAACACAAACGTGCTCCCCCGACCGCTCCTCCTGCACCCAGACGTTCCAGGGCGGGAAACTCAACTGGACGGCGGCGGCAGGAGTCCGGAACGAGCGCACCTAGCAGCACGCCTTGATTCACCGGGAAGCTGGGTCAACGAAGAAGGGTATGAGAGCCGCTCCCGCGGCTCTCATACCCTTCTTGCGTGGTCGGGCTTTCAGGCTCCATACTCCAGAAGGTCCAGCAGGTAGCGGCCGTAACCGCTCTTCACCAATCGTTCCGCACGCTGGCGCAGCTCCTCATCGGTGAGGAATCCGAGCCGCCACG
>JAODMA010000420.1 GCA_025464545.1 Arthrobacter sp.
CGAAGCCTCACCCGGACCGCGAAATTCCGCAGGCCCAGAGCGCCCACGACACCTTCTGGGACTTTGTCTCGCTGCACACCGAAGCCCAGGCCCACACCTTGTGGAACATGTCAGACCGCGGCCTGCCGCGCTCCTACCGCACCATGGAGGGCTTCGGCGTCCATACTTTCCGGCTGGTCAATGCCGAGGGTAAAACCAGCCTGGTGAAATTCCACTGGAAGCCCAAGCAGGGCGTGCACTCGCTGCTCTGGGAGGAAGCACAGCTCATCAACGGCATGGACCCTGATTTCCACCGGCGGGACCTTGCTGACGCGATCGAGGCCGGCGCGTTCCCGGAATGGGAACTGGGCGTGCAGGTCTTCCCGGACACCGAAGAGGAATTCTTCGAGGGCATTGACCTGCTGGACCCGACGAAGTTCGTTCCGGAGGAGCTCGCCCCGGTGCAGCCGATCGGCGTCATGACCCTCAATGCCAACCCGGTGAACTACTTCGCCGAGACCGAGCAGGTCGCCTTCCACCCCGGCCACCTGGTTCCGGGCATCGACGTGACCAACGATCCGCTGCTGCAGGTGCGCCTGTTCTCCTACATCGACACCCAGATCAGCCGGCTTGGCGGTCCCAACTTCGGCCAGCTTCCCATCAACCGACCGCACGCGCCGGTCAACGACATGTTCCGCGACGGGATGCACCAGACCGCGGTCCACAGCGGGGTTGCGCCGTACCACCCGAATTCGCTCGACGGCGGGTGCCCCTTCCTCGCCGGGGCCGACCTCGGCGCGTTCATCGACGTGCCGGAGCACATCGCCGAAGCGGTCAAGGAGCGGAAGTCACCGGCCTCCTTCGATGACCACTACAGCCAGGCGCGGCTGTTCTTCCGCAGCCTGACACCGGTGGAGCAGGACCATGTGATCCAGGCGTACACCTTTGAACTGGGCAAGTGCTACGAGGAAACCGTCCGGCAACGCCAGTTGCTGGCGCTGGCCAACATCGACCCGGCACTGTGCGCCGCCGTCGCTGCCGGGCTCGGCATGCCGGCTCCGGAGGCCACCGAACAGGTTGAGGATGCGACCCCGAGCCCGGCGGTCTCGCAGATCGGCGGCTCCTGGCCGGTCGCCGGCCGCGTTGTGGGCATCCTGGCCGACGAGGACAGTGACCTCGAGGCTGTCCGCGCTGCCCAAACTGCCCTGGACGCGGCCGGCATAGTTCCGCTCGTGATCGCACCCTCTGGTGGATTCCTTGGCGGACCCGACGGCGGCATCACGATTCAGCGGACCTACCTCACGGCTCGTTCGATCGAGTTCGACGCCGTCATCGTCGCTGCCTCCGGCGCACCGGCACAGGACGCCGCACAGGGACGGGACGCCAAAGCCGGGGAACCGGGAGCGTCCCTGGATCCGCGCGTCGTGCTGTTCCTCTCGGAGATGTTCCGGCATGCCAAGGCAATCGGTGGCTGGGGACCGGCCGCTGGCTGTCTTGACGCGGCCAGCATCCCGCAAGGCGCTGCAGGTATCGTTCTGGGCGACGGCGCTGACGACGTCGTGGCCCAGCTCACGGACTTGCTCGCGGCCCACCGGGCCTGGGACCGCTTCCCGGCGACCGGGGCTCAGCAAAAGAGTCCAGTTTAAGTAGCAGGCCCCTCAAGCAGGGGCATGGATAGAAGATACAAAAAGGGAGGGGTCCGCCGGGCTCCTCCCTTTTTGTATCCTCTGGAACTCCTGTTAAACAGGGCCGGGATCGGGTAGTAGTTTCCGGCTTCGGCGAAACGGGAGAACAGCGCGATGATTAGTGGCTTGCGGTGGTGTTTGAAGACGACCGGAATGGGCGCTTCCTGGTGTTCTTGTTTGCGTTCGGCTTTGGCGGCGAGGACGCGGGCTCTCTGAGGCGTTGAGCCTGATGTAGAGGCCGACAGCGGCCAGGCCCGCAGGAGACGCGGATCTGGGGCCAGGCCCCGAAGAAACCGCGCCGGCCGGCCGGTGCGTGCTCAGGTGACAGGGCCGACCAGTTCGCTGTAGTCCGCGGACAGCTGGGCTGTGACCTCGTCCCACTCACCGGGCGTCACCGCCTCGCGTAACGTCAACATCACCGCCCGGGCGGCCTCGCGAGCAACGTCCCCGTCCACGCTCGCCCGCTCGGCGACACGACGGACGAACTCATCCACGGCGAAGTCTTCCGCGGTCGCCGCCACCAGTTCGGACAGCATCGGCTGCAGTTCTGCTGGCAACTGGGCGGCGAGGTCGCGGGCCTCGCCGCCGCTGATCCTCTCCGCCAGAGTCCTCAAGGCGTCATAAGTAAGGGTCTGGGCGCGGCTGGGCGGTACATTGGCCCGTTTCGCAACCAGGTCGACGAATTGGTCGAATTGCATGGCAGTCCCCTTAGGGTTGAAGGCGATTGTGTGGATGGCGCTTGAACTGGCGCCGACGTGGGCTGCGCTCGTCCATTGTCCGCCTGTGGGGCGCCGCTGTCTAGGTGGCCCTGGCAGCTCGAGACCGCCGCGCAGGAGAGCAATTCTGGCCGACGCGGTACCTGGAGCCGGACGGGTCAGCGGATGCAGCTCGTGCTCCGCCGTCCGACCCAAAGCTCCCCGCTGGAGTCCGAACTGATCTCGATTACCCCGCTGCGCCCGCCCCGGGGCCTTGGCCGCATGGGAACCAACAGGGCTTCTCCATGAGGATCTTGCATCGCAACGAGAGTCCTACCTCACTTCGGCTCATGCGGTAAAAAATCCACGGCATCATGCAGCGGACGCGGCAGGCAACCATGAACAGGTATCGGCGCAAAACCACCGAGCCGGAAGGATGACGGTCCCAGGTCATGTTGCCCAAGCCAAAGTCGCCCATGAACAGGTAACCCAGGACAAACCGTCGACTCAGGGAAGAAAGGAGGCAGCCGGCCACGCCATGCACGGCCTCGCCGGCGCCCTGTGGGGTCCGGTTAAACGGTGACCTGACGTTCGGCGTTCGCTGGAATGTCGTTGTTCTGCTGCGTCTCAGATGCCTGG
>JAODMA010000469.1 GCA_025464545.1 Arthrobacter sp.
GCCGGCGAGCGCCTGCACATCTTCGGCGTCCACGGCGCCGCACTGGACACCGCGGAGAACGAATGCGGCGAGGGCCCTTGCTGTGGCCGGCTCGTCCAGGACGCCGCCCTCGGTGCGCAGCACGTAGTGGCGCAGCCGCGCCGCCGCGGCCGGGAGCCCGTCCCGGTAGAAGGCGTAGGTGGCCGCGAACCGGCTCGGCAGCTGGGCCGGGTGCAGGTCCCAGCCCTGGTAGTAGCCACGTTCCAGCGAACGCCGTACCAGCCGGCCATGGAGGCGCCACGCGTTTTCCACATTGTCGCCCACCGGGATGATGTTCGTAGAGCCGTCGGAGAGCCTGATACCGGTCCCGGCAACGGCCAGCTGCATGACTTCCTTGGCGAAGTCGGCCACGGGGTGTTCCATGGACTGGTATTCCGCGGAGATCTGCAGCGAAGCGGAGTAGTCGTACGTGCCGTAATGCAGCCCGCTGATACGCCCCGGGACGGCATGGGCCAGCTGCGCCACCGGCGACGTGCCCTCCGGCCCCAGGATGAGCTGCGGCGTCTCCACCTGCACCTCGAACCGCAACCGGCCGGCGGGCAGCGACTGGACTTCCTCCAGCCGGGACACGGCAAAGTCCATCGCCTGCACCTGCGCCACGGTGGTCACCTTCGGCAAGGTGAGGACCAGACCCCGGGGCAGTTCGCCGGCTGCGGCCAGACCGGAAACGAACAGGTCGAGTGTCCGCAGGCCTCGGGCCCGGGTGGCGGCTTCGAAGCACTTGAAGCGGATGCCGATGAACGGTGGTGCGCTGCCGGCGGCAACCGCGGAGGCCACTGCGGCCGCCGCGGCGACGGCAGCGGCGTCCTCGGCGTCGTCGCCCCTGTCCCCGTACCCGTCCTCGAAATCGAGCCGGAGGTCCTCGATGGGTTCGGTCTCCAGCTTTGCCTGGACCCGTGATGCCAGGGACTCAGCAAGCCCGGCGTCCTGGCCCAGCAGGCTGCCCAAGCGGGCCAGGCCGCCATGGGCTTCCGCCGACGCGAGCGCCTGGGCACCCCAGTCGGCTGAGAAGGACGGGCTGAACCGGTCCCCGGGCACGTAGACGGTATGCACCGGCTGGCGTGAGCCGTCGTCTCCCGGATAGTTTTGCTCCAGCATGCGGTCGGTAGCGGCGAGCTGGGTGTCAATGTGCGCCAGATCGGCCGCGTTGAAGGAACCGGCGGGCACTGCCATGGCTCAGCCCACCAGTTCGTAGGCCGGGGTGGTGAGGAAGTCGGTGTAGTCCTCGGAAAGGCAGATGTCACCGATAAGCCTGCTGGCCGGCAGGTAGTATTTTCCGAACGCGTCCGCGGCCACCTCGCCACGCAGCCTTTCGGTCTCCTCGGCAAGGATTGCGGACACCAGCTCGCGGGTGACGGTGTTGCCGGTGTCGGCGAGGACCACGCGGTTGCGGATCTGCTGCCACACCTGCGAGCGGGAGATCTCCGCCGTGGCGGCATCCTCCATCAGGTTGTGGATGGCGACCGCCCCGTTGCCGGAAATCCATACCGCGGTATAGGCGACGGCCACGTAGAGGTTCAGGCGCAAACCGGCCTCCGTGACCGTGCCGTGGGCGGACTCGACGTCCAGCAACTGCTCCGGTGTCACTGAGACCTCCGGGCGCTGCTTGTCCAGCTGGTTCGGCCGCTCGCCCAGGACGGCGTCGAAGACCTCCCGGCAGATCGGAACCAGGTCCGGGTGGGCCACCCAGGAACCATCAAAGCCGTCGTTGGCCTCGCGGATCTTGTCCGCGCGCACTTTCTCAAACGCCTGCGCCGTCACCTCGGGCTCGCGCCGGTTGGGGATGACTGCCGCCATGCCGCCCATGGCGAACGCGGCGCGCCGGTGGCAAGTCTTGACGAGCAGCTCGGTGTAGGCGCGCATGAACGGTGCCGTCATGGCCACCGTGGCGCGGTCGGGCAAGACGAACCGCGGCCCCGCGTCACGGAAATACTTGATGATACTGAACAGGTAGTCCCAGCGTCCTGCGTTCAGGCCCGAGGCGTGGTCCCGGAGTTCGTAGAGGATCTCGTCCATTTCGAAGGCCGCGGGGATGGTCTCGATCAGGACGGTGGCGCGGATGGATCCCTGCGGGATGCCGAGGTAATCCTGGGCGAAGACGAAGATGTCGTTCCAGAGACGGGCCTCGAGATGGCTTTCCATCTTGGGCAGGTAGTAATACGGGCCGTGGCCGTTCTCCAACAGCGCTTGGGCCGTGTGGAAAAAGTGCAGGCCGAAGTCCACCAGGGCGCCCACGGTATGTTCCCCGCCGATCAGCAGATGGCGTTCGCTCATGTGCCAGCCGCGCGGACGGGCCACGACGACGGCGAGCGGGACGTCGGTCCGGAGAACGTATTCCTTGCCCTCCGGGGAGGTGTAGGCGAGCGTTCCTGCCGCCGCATCGCGGAGGTTGAGGATTGATTCGACCACGTTGGACCACGTGGGGGTGCTGGCGTCCTCAAGGTCCGCAAGCCATACCTTTGCCCCGGAATTCAGGGCGTTGATGGCCATCTTGGCGGGTGCGGCCGGCCCGGTCATTTCCACCCGACGGTCCTGCAGGGCTGCGGGGGCAGGTGCCACCGTCCAGTCGCCGTCGCGGATGTCACGGGTCCCGGGCAGGAACTCGAGCCGGCCGGTCCGGGCCACATCCTCCCTCTTGACGGCCCGGGCCTTGAGCAGGTCCGAGCGGGTGCCGGCGAACCTCTGGTGAAGTTCCTCCACGAAGGCCAGCGCCTCCGGGGTCAGGATTTCCTCCGCTCGGTCGATCGGGCTGGGAGCTGAAACTGTGAGGGCCATCGTGGTCCTTCCTGGTCGGTAAATCAGGCGGGTGAATCAGGCGTGGGCCGGCGCCGGGGCGGCGCCGGGGCGGTAACGGCGGCGGTAACCGCCGGCTGGGCGGCGGAGGCTACGGCCGCCGCGACATCGGCGGCAACATGGGGGTCGAAAACGCTCGGAATGATGTAGCTGGCATTCCCGGAGCCGGTCTTCGATTTCGAAACAGCGGGGCGCCGCAATGTCTTCGAGGTTCACCCCGCCCGCGATGGCCAGGCAGACGCGCGCCACTCCTGGCGTGTAGGCGCGGGAGAGGTCGTCCCGGTTCCGCAGGGCGACCTTCG
>JAODMA010000470.1 GCA_025464545.1 Arthrobacter sp.
GTCAGGATCAGCTGCAGGTAGACGCTGCCGGCCGCGCCGCCGCCGGCGGGGTCCGTGGCGGCCGTCAGGTTGGCGGACTTGCACAGCGCGGGCCCGCCCTCGGGCGCCGCCGGCACGGGTGAAGCCACCGACGGTTCGGGGGTCTGAGTCCCTTCAATCGAGGGGCCGGCTGTGCCTTGCGAGGTCGACGGGCTCGCCGTGGCGGAAGCCGGTGCACTGGCATCCGGGGCTGCGGAATTGCTGCAGCCATTAAGCAGGAGCATTGCCACGGCAGCACCCGTTGTGAGTGCCAGTCCGTTTTTTATTCGCTGAGCCGTCATGGCACCACTCTTACGCCCCTTGTCGGCTTAGTCAACGATGCCGCGTCGGCGGCGCCGGATTGATGTTCGGATTGTGATTTCCCAGCATCGGCCGAGGTCAGCTACGTGCCGCGGCGGATGCGACGCCGTTTCCGGAGGCGGTGGGGCTATTTGGCCTGGAAAGCATCGACGGTCAGCAGGGCAATGCTTGGATTGGCGCAGGCGTCCCGCGGCTCGACGATGAACAGGGACGCGGTGTCTTCCGGCGGGTAGATCCGGAAGCCTGCAGCCGGAGTCCGGGTGCAGTCCGGGTAGTTGCCGGCCTGGCTGTACTGCAGCGTCGCGGTGCCCGCCTGGCCGGGCGCGAGCAGCACTTCCGGAACGGGGGTGGAGTAATCGCGGGTCGCCGCGGCCCCGATGGGTACACCGCTGGGACCTGCGGTCAGGGAGACTTCGGCGAAGCCCGTCAGCAGGCAGGGTTCGGCTCCTGCATTGGTCAGAATCAGCTTCATGCTGACGTTGCCTGCAGCGCCGCCGCCCGTGGAATCCGTGGTCGCTGCCAGGCTGGCCGCCTTGCAACGCGCGGTCCCGGCCGGGGCCGGTGCTGGCGTGGAAGTCACCGTCGACGCGGATGTCTCCGTGCCGGAAGGAGCTGTGCTGGCCGAGGACGGCGGGCTCGCCGTCGCGGACGCCGGCTGGCTCGGCGTCGGGGATGGCGTGTTGCCGGACCCGCAGCCGCAGAACAGTAACGCGGCCGCTGCGGCGGCTGTAAGTGCCAGTCCGTTTTTGAATCGCTGGGCCGTCATGGCCCCACTGTCGCCCCCTCCCGAGGCGTAGTCAACGGTGCGGCGGTGGCCGTGCCGGATAACGATCGATAACTGAGACGGGCGCGCTGTTTCCACCGGAAGTTACCGGCGGGTGCATGACCGTGCGTCTATTTTCGTACTAGAAGTCGCCTGCACTGATTGTCAGAAGTCCCCTGCGCCGGACCAGCACCATGCTTCGGACGGCGGATGGGGGAGCGGCGGCTGTTCTGGTCACCAGGCATCCAGGCTGAGTCCCACAACGGGCCGGCTGCTCGTTCAGTCTTTAATCAATGAGAAATTTTTCCTTGGCGAAGCGGACCAGTCCGGCTCGGTTCGACTCACCGGTTCGTTTGAGCATTTTTCCGATGTGGAATTTGACGGTGTGAAATGAGAGGTGGAGGCGTTCGGAAATGGCGTAGTTGTCGAGGCCGTCGGCGATCATCGATACGATAAGGATTTCTTGGTCGTTGAAATCCGGTGCTTTGGTTCGAGCTCGTCGGGAATCTACCCATTCCTTCAACAGTGAGGGATCGATGCATTGGCCTACGCGAACAACCGTCCTCAGCATGTCGGGTAGGTCGGACAGGGGGGACGTCTTCAGGATGAACCCCGATGCGCCCAGCTGTATTGCTTTTTCAACGAGCTGGGCGTTGCCGTATCCGGTGTAGAAGACCACTTTGGTGTCGGGCATCGACGTGACTATGTCGCGGCAGACTGACCAGCCTTGGTCTTCACCGATGAAGAGATCCAGCATGACGATGTCTGGCCGTGCTGCGGCAACTTCGCTCTCTGCGTTTGTGATCTTTCCCGTGGCCCCGAGGAAGACGAAGTCCGGCTCCCGCTCTGCCATCCGTTCGATTCCTTGGTGGATGATTTCGTGGTCGTCGATGGAGAAGATCGCGATCGGGTCAGTCATGTTGTTCTTTTTGCCAGGTGTCTGTCGGGAAGCTGGCTCTGACGTCCAGTCCTCCTGATGCGCTGGGAAGGAATGCCACGTCACCGCCGACTTTTCGGACTTCACGTTTGATGAAGTCGAGGCCATAGTGACCGGATCCGGGGCTTTCTCCTGGGAAGGTTGTGCCATTGTCGCTTATGGACATGACGCATTTTCCGGGTTGGACGTCGAAGGAGATCTGGCATTGGCTCCCTTTGGAATGGTTTTCCGCATTGAAGACCGCTTCCTGGCCAACTGCGCACATTGCGTCCGCGATGTCGGTTGGCACGCGCAGGTGGGCGACTGATCCCATTCCTCCTGTTGCAAAATCGGCGATACGGCGCATACCAGACAAAGCAGGTACTTTGAATATGCGTTCAGCGACGGCGTTGAGCGTGCTGTCTTGGTTTCGGGCGTCCTGCAAGAGAATACGCAGTTCACCGCGCACTATGGACATGCATTCGTTGACGCTTGCGCTGATGGTTGCGACTTGGGATTCGTTGACTCCCATGGGCTGGTGTTTGAGTTCCTCTGCTGCGAAACCGATCTGGGTTAACCGCCGCACGAGGTCATCGTGCAGTGTTTGTGCCAGTCGGGCGCGTTCCTGTTCCCGGACCATTTCCTGGCGGCTTTCGTCGAGATCAGATCTGTCGAGTCCCAACATTGTCGCGTTTGCGAAATCTGCCAAGACCCGTTCATCGTCCTCGCTGTATGCCCGTGGTCGCCTGCTGGCGACGTAGAGCACGGCTTCCACGTTGCCGTGGTCGTGCACCGGAGACGCCAGCGCGGAATAGAGACCCTCGCTGCGTGTCTCTTCCCGGGGAGCCGAGCGAAGATTGGAATCGGTTTGGTAGTTGAGCGAGCGGACGGGGTGTCCCGTTTCGCGCGCTGCGCCGCCCAGGCCTTCGCCCAGTCCGACCCGTAAATCCCGAAACTTGCCGGTCTGAATCCCGAGCGTGCGAGTGAACGCAAAGTAGTCGTCGTCAACCGGAAGTGACAGGTAGGCTACATCTCCATCAAGGAGGTCGCGTGCGGCGGCTAGGGTGATGTCAAAGACCCGCTCCAGGGATAGGTCAGAGGTGGCGGCGCGCGCCACAACCCGGTAGGCACGGTCAATATCCCTGTGGCGGGTCTGATCGATGCGCGAACGTTGAGCATCGATCTCACGAGCGAATCTTTGCACGGTAGCCAGCGCCGCATCATCGACTGGGGCTGCCGAGCCCAGGATAACCAGGCCTCGGCCGCGGCTGTCCGCGAACGGGAGCGCCAGAGCGCGATCAAAATCCACGGCCAAGAGCCGCATGGCCGAGGTTACCCGCAGGCGCTGTTCTGTCCACGGGGCCTTCCTCCACCTGACAGCCATGTGCACCGGTTCTTCCGGCAAAAAAGCAGACTCCGTATGTGGATCCGACGCGATGACCCGGGTGGTCGAACGGTGGGGCGCATAGACGATGAGTGCTTCCTGGGCCCGCATCGCAATACGTAACTGCCGCAGAGGACCTGTGAGCTCATCTGCGAGCATCGCAAGCCGCCATCGAGGCGGATTCAGCGGTGAATCATGCATGTTTCCATTATCTCCGGCCTTGGCACTAGCCGGATGGCTAGTGAACGTCTAACCGCCCGGCCACGGCCCTCGTCCCTATCGTGATTGATGTAACACTCCTCACACATCCCCTGGAGGCGATGGTTCCAATGTCCAACAAGATCACGATTTCTGCAGCGAGTTTCGCGATCCGTCCGGTGAGCAGTTTCGATGAGTTCGCCGAACACTCACAGAGCCTACTTGACCGCGCGACCGGCAGTGATCTGGTCCTTTTCCCTGAGCTGTTCACCCTTGAGCTGTTTACAATCGCCGGCCCCTGGCGAGATGATCCGGTCTCTGAACTTACGCGTGTCGATGAATACACGGACCAGTACCGGGATCTCTTCGCTTCCGAGGCGCGCAAGCGCAATCAGTTCATCGCCGCCGGCTCACATCTTGAATACCGAGAAGATGGTTACTACAACGTCGCGTACATTTTCGGTCCGGACGGGGAACGCTTCGAACACCGCAAGACGCACATCTTCCCGGCCGAAGCCGATTGGGCCACGCGGGAAGGCGATGAGATGAACGTCGTTCAGCTTCCGTTCGCGACAGTCGGGTTCAACATCTGTTACGAATCGGAAATTCCCGAGTGCGCAGCAACGCTTGCCGAACAGGGCGCTGAAATTATTCTCTGTCCTTCCTACACTTTCACGGAGTATGGATTCTGGCGGGTCCGTCACTGCGCGCAGGCCCGCGCGATCGAGAACCAGGTGTACTTCGTCCACTGCGCCACCGGCGGAGCGCCCGGCGGTCCGATCCCAGCAGGTTGGACCCAGAGTTCTATTCTCTCGCCCTGCGATGTCCCGTGGTCCCCGTCCGGCATCGTCGCTCAAGCGGATGCGGCCAACGTGGAACAGGTGGTCACCGGCGTTGTAGACCTGGACGCGCTGCGGCAGAACCGGCTGGACGGGGCAGCGACGACGTTCAAGGATCGCCGGCGGCGGTCCGAGACGTACCGGAACTGGCCATCGCACATGAAATCCCTGCAGCTCGGCTGAGCCGATGTGATTCAAATGCGGTTTTTGGGTACCAGGCAGGTAACCGCACTCTTTTGCATATCTTCCACCAAGAAACGAACGAAATAGGAGGCCAGAACAATGGGCCAGCTCAAATTGCCAGCAGGCAAGAAGATCGCAGTAAACCTCGGAACTGACTTTGATGCACAGTCCCTGTGGCTGGGCGGCTTCAACAAGCCAAGCCCGTCAATGATGTCCCGCGGTGAGTTCGGGGCGAAGGTCGGTGTTCCGCGCCTGCTCGAGCTCTACGGACGGTTCGATATCAAGACCACCTGGTTCACGCCAGGGCACACGGTTGACACATTCACTGAGGAATGTGAGCTGATCGCGGCCAAGGGTCATGAATTTGGCCACCACGGGTACTTCCACGAGAACCCCACACTGATCGACGCAGGGACCGAGGAAGAACTTGTCGAACGTGCCTTCGCTACCTTCGACAAAAGGCTTGGAGTCCGGCCGACCGGGTACCGTTCCCCGTATTGGGATTACTCGGACAACACGCTCGACATTGTCGAAAAGATGGGTTTCAAGTACGACTCGTCATTGATGGGCCGCGATCTGCAGGCCTACCGCCCCCAGCGCTGGGCGATTGACTGGGAGAACGGGAACACACCCGGCAAAGCGAGCCACGTCATCGAACTCCCCGTCAGCTGGTACCTTGACGACTTCCCCCCGCAGGCCTGCGTCACCGGAGTTCAGGCCGGCCAGCAGGACACCCGCACCATGCTCGACCGCTGGCGCGACATTTTCGATTACGGCTATGAACGTGTCGAGGGCGCAGCGTTTGTCTCCTGCGTACACCCGCAGATCATCGGTCAGCCTCAGAACATGCTGTGGTACGAAAAGCTGATCGAGCACATGGTCTCCCGCGACGGTGTCTGGTTTGCCACAACGGACGAAATCGCGGATTGCTGGGTGGACGACGAGGAAGACAAGCGCAACATGGAACTGCCTGATATCCGCACCACCGCAGCGCGGCCGGACTACTACCCGGACTTCTAAAGCCTGGCCGCCTGCGGCTTGTCCCGAACCTGTATGCACTTCACCCGGTTCCCGGCATCTTCCCACGGGCCAGCATGCCGGCTCCCGGAAGTACGGCGCCGGAAACCGGGCTTCGCCCCATAAGAACGACGTTTTCGCTCTACGTTGCCGCTCGGGATCTTCGTCCTACAGAAGGGTTCATCGACACCGTCATGCTCGAAGAAAACAGTCCCGAAGTCAACGCCGGCATCTCAGCGGTAACCGTCTTGGGCGCAAAGGCATCGTCAACGATCTGGCAGAAGTGACACTGTTCCTCGCCTCCGACGCCAGCTCCTGTGTCGACGGCGCCGAACTGACCATCGACGGCGCAACCAGCATCTAACGATGCGTTACCAATACGTAATCTCTGGCGGTACCCGACCCGGAATCTCCGGGCGGCGTACCGTCAGGGGGCACTACAGAACGAACGCGCCTAAGCACCGGATCCTTGGGCATCGGGCGCCGCTCCCTCACCGTTCCCCCAAAGCAAATCTTGGTCGCAGGTATCCACGCCTCCCATTCCTCGGCAGATGTCGACCCCTGTCTCACAAAGGCCAACTGCAGACGCATCGTCGCGCCTGCTCAGGAACCCTCCAGCCCCTCTCATTGAAGGACACACACTTGTCATGACAACACAATCCACGGATCAGGAACCGGGCGTAGCGAAAGTCCCAACCCGGGACATCCGCCGGTCGACAATCATCGGCATGATTGCCGGCATCGTATCGGTCTTTGACTTCATCTTGTTCGGGACGCTGCTGCCCCGGATCTCGGAAACCTTTGGCTGGTCAACATCCCAGGCTCTGCTGGTGGCTACCTTGGTCAGCGTGGGAACTGCTGTGGTGTTGTTCGGCATCGGCCCCCTTGTGGACCGGATAGGCCGGCGCCGCGGCATGATCACAACCGTCCTGGGAACCGCCGTCGCATCGGCACCGGCCTTGGCTTGAGCTACAGCGTGGCAGCGCTGGTCGTCGGCGCCGGCGCCTGCCTTCTGTCCGGTCTGATCATTTTCCGAGCACGTGCAATAGGACCTGCCGCCCCAGTCACACCAACCACCGAGCCGAAGCAGGAGCCGTTCGCTCCGGCAACGGTCTGATCCCACCTACCCACGCCATCCCACCGGGCAATACGCTCACTCGATCCCGACACCCGGAAAGACAAAACCATGACCTACCTGCAAAACACCGAATTCGACCCGGATTGTGAGCGCGACGTGTCGTCCACCGCGCCCGACGCCCCTTCCGATGAGTACCCCGTACCCGGTCTTCTTCACGACGTCGAGATCCTGGTGGACCGCTGGGGCATCCCTCACATCTACGCCGGCACCCGCCTGGACGCCTACGTCGCCCAAGGGTTCCAGGCCGCCCGCGACCGGCTCTTCCAGATCGACCTGTGGCGCCGCCGCGGGCTGGGAATGCTGTCCGAGGCCCTCGGGCCCCGGCACGTCCCGCAGGACCGGGCGACCCGGCTGTTCCTTTACCGGGGTGACATGCGCGCCGAGTGGCTCGCGTACAGCACCGAGACGAAGGACGTTGTCACCGCGTTCGTGACCGGTGTCAACGCCTTCCTCGAGTGGGCCCTCGAGGAGCCGGACCTCCGGCTCCCCCCGGAGTTCAAAGTGCTCGGGTATTTGCCCGCCCGCTGGCGGCCCGAGGACGTCGTCCGGATCCGGACCCACGGTCTGCTTTACAACGTAGAGCAGGAATTGGCCCGGGCGCTCACCATCCGCGACCTTGGACCGGAAGCAGAGGAATTGCGGTCAGTGCGCGAGCCTGAGACCGCCCTGGACCTGTCCGGCGAAGGACTTTACGACCACCTTGCCGACGAGGTACTGGACGTCTACAGGCTGGCCTTCGCACCGGTGGACTTCGGGGCTGCCACCGCCTCAGAGACCCCCACGCCCTCCGGGAGTAACAACTGGGTCATCGCCTCCTGGCTATCCGCATCCGGTCGGCCGGTGCTCGCCAACGACCCACACCGTGCCGTGACCCTGCCGTCGCTGCGTTACCTCGCTCACCTTGAAGCCCCGGGGCTCAGCGTCATCGGCGCGGGCGAACCGAACCTGCCGGGAATCTCCATCGGCCACAACGGTCACTTGGCATTCGGACTGACAATCTGGCCAGTGGACCACGAAGATCTTTACGTCTACGAACTGCACCCTGACGACGACCGGCGCTACCGCTACAAAGGCGCCTGGGAGGAATTCGACGTCGTTGAGGAGCAGGTCCCAGTGGCGGGGTCCGAGGACGTGGTCCACACCCTTACCTTCACCCGGCATGGTCCGGTCGTGCACATCGACACCACCAACCGGCGCGCCGTGGCGGTGCGGGCGGTGTGGCTGCAACCTGGCATGGCACCCTATCTTGCCAGTCTTGAGTACCAGGATGCCAAGGACGCGACCGATTTCAGCCGGGCCCTCCGCCGCTGGGGCGCACCCGGGGTCAACCAGGTCTTCGCGACAGCCGACGGCGACATCGGCTGGCAGGCCAGCGGCATGGTTCCAGTCAGGCCGGGCTGGGACGGCTCAGTCCCGGTGCCCGGGGACGGCCGCTACGAATGGGACGGGTTCGCCTCCGTCGAAGAACTGCCCTCAGCGCTGAACCCGGAATCCGGGTGGTTCTCCAGCTCGAATGAGAACAACCTGCCCGAGGGCTACGATAACACCGCGCTCACCACCACCACCGACTGGTACTCCACTGCCCGGCACGAGCGGCTCGCGGCCTGGTTGGACAGCGGCGAACAACTCGACGTCGCATCCAGCCTGAGGATGCAGGGCAATGCCGACAACCTGCACGGGCGCCGGCTGCTCGACGGGCTCGCCGCTGTCCCGGCGCCGACCTGCGCAGAGGAATGGGCGGAACTGCAGGGATGGGACGGAAGCGAGACGGTTAACTCTCGCGCTGCGCTGCTGTTCCAGGTGTGGCAACGCAGGCACCTGCGGCCGTGGCTTGTGGACCGCTGCGTGGAGCGGCTTGGCATCGCGCCAGCCGCGGCCATGAAGGCGCGGCAGCGGCTGCTGCGGGCCGACTCGCTCTTCTCGGACCTGCGACCCGACCTCCGAATGCTCGCGATGTTCGATCCGAACGATGACGGGGATCTTGCACTGCTCCGCGACGGGGTGGACGAGACACTCAATGACGCCATCGCCGAAATCGAGCAACTCCTGGGCCGCGACCGCGGGGGATGGACCTGGGGTGCCCTGCACCGCACCCAGCTCCGCCACCCGGTGTTGGGAGAGGCTGCGGGCCTTCCGAAGGAGTGGGGCACCCTTCCCTCAGTTCCCCGTGCGGGTAGCGGCGACACCGTGGGCCTGACTGGCTACGACGCCAACTTCAACGCAATCATGGGAAGCAGCTTCCGCATTGCCGTCGACGTCGGCGAATGGGACGGGACCCGTGTCCTAAACTCCCCGGGCCAATCCGGAGACCCCCGATCCCCGCACTACGCCGATCTCCTACCCCTGTGGGCAGAAGGCGAATCATTACCCCTGCTCTACAGCCGCGCCGCGGTCGAAACCGCCACGGCACGACGGATCATGCTCCGATCCGGCAATTCCGCTGAAGAGGTAAAAGCGTGACCCGCTAGTACCACTAGCTGTACTCATCCCCGACCATGTCATCTGGCACCAGGTGATCCCTCTGGCGACCGCCGCGCTCGACGGTCGCCGGCGCCGGATCCCCTTACCCACGACTGCTTCGACCGCCCGACGGTTGTCCAGCGCTCGTTCCCCGGCTCCCCGTGCCGTCTCCCGAATACCAGCACTGACGTCCTGGTGCCAAGCCTGTCTACCACTCGACGAGCGCGCTCAGCCCACATGTCCGCCCCAGTTCGAAGCAAAGGAGTAATCATGGCGGCAA
>JAODMA010000036.1 GCA_025464545.1 Arthrobacter sp.
GGGCCTTGCATACCGCGTGCCCGGCAGCGACGGCGAACCCGACGGCGATGTCTACTACGACGTCGAAGCCGCCGGCAAGCACGCTCCCGAGGTCGACGACGCGTGGACGTTGGGCACGATCTCCGGCCTGACCGACGCCGAAATGCTGGAACTTTTCGCCGAACGCGGCGGCGATCCCGGCCGTGCCGGCAAGCGCCAGGCCCTGGATCCGCTGCTGTGGCGGGTCGCCAGGGCCGGGGAACCGAGCTGGCCTGGGGGCGGGCTGGGGGAGGGGCGTCCCGGCTGGCACATCGAATGCACCGTCATCGCCCAGACCTACCTTCCCGCGCCGTTCACTGTGCAGGGCGGTGGCTCGGACCTGATTTTCCCCCATCATGAGATGGGCGCCGGCCATGCCTACTCCCTGGCCGGGGTGCCGCTGGCACGCCATTTCGCCCATGCCGGGATGGTGGGCCTCGACGGCGAAAAGATGAGCAAATCCAAAGGCAACCTCGTCCTGGTTTCCCGGCTGCGGGCCGACGGTGAGGAACCGGCCGCGATCCGGTTGGCCATTCTGGCCCATCATTACCGCACCGACTGGTCCTGGACCGATGCGGGATTCGCTGAGGCCAAGGAGCGGCTTCGTGACTGGCGTGAGGCGCTGCCGCTGGCTCCGGCAGGCTCGGCCGCCCCGCTCGTCGCCCGGATGCGGGACGCCCTCTCCAATGACCTGGACGCCCCCGGCGCCCTTTCGGCCGTCGACGACTGGGCCCGGGCGGCCCGGCAGGGCGGCGGTGACGGCGCCGCCGGAGACTCTGCCCTGGTGAGCGACGCGGTCGACGCGCTTCTCGGCGTCGAGCTCTGACCCCGAAGTCCTGACTCACTGCAGTCCTGACCCACTGCAGTCTGGCCGCCGGGCGATGGCCCCGCTGCTGGCCCGGGTCCGCTCCGATCGGCTGCCCGGCTCCGGCTAGGGCTTGTCCTTGCCGCGGCGCTTGAGGTAGCGCTCGAATTCCCGCGCGATCGACTCGCCGCTGGCTTCAGGAAGGTCGGCCGTGTCTTTCGCTTCCTCCAGCTGGCGGACGTAGGCGGCAATCTCAGGGTCCTCGGTGGCCAGTTCGTCCACGCCACGCTCCCACGCGTCCGACTCCTCGACCAGCTCCTGGGTGTCCAGCGGGACCTGCAGCAGTTCCTCGATGCGGTGCAGCAAAGCCAGCTGGGCCTTCGGCGAGGGCGCCTGGGCCACGTAGTGCGGCACGGCGGCCCACAGGGAGACGGTGGGCAGTCCGGCCAGCAGCGACACCTCGGCCAGGACCCCGACGATCCCCACCGGCCCTTCATACTGCGAGGCCTCGAGGTCCATCCGCTCACGCAGGGCGGCGTCGTCGGTGGACGCGCTGACCGGGATAGGCCGGCTGTGCGGCACGTCAGCGAGCAGGGCACCGACCAGGATCACGTAGTCCACGTGCAGCGCCTCTGCGTGGACGAGCAGTTCGGCGGTGTAGGCGCGCCACTTATAGGACGGCTCGGTTCCCTGTACAAAGACCACGTCCACTTTGGAGTCCGGCACACTGGCCTTGAAGATCCGGGTGGACGGCCACTTAATTTTCCGTTCCCCGGAGGACGTCCGGCGGATCGTCGGGCGGGTGAACTGGAAGTCGTAGTACTCGTCGGCGTCGATCGATCCGACTTTCTTGCCGCCCCACAACTTGTTCAGGTAGCGCAACGCATCACTTGCCGCCTCGCCGGCGTCGTTCCAGCCTTCGAAGGCGGCGAGCATCACTGTGATGCGCTGCCCCTCGGGCACCGGCTGCAGAAGCCGCTCCGGCTCGGGCGCGCCGCCCGCTTCCGTTGTGTCTGCCTCGAAGCTATTCATTTCTTCACCCTACGTCCAAGCACCCGGCCCCCGCATGGAATGAAGCGCCGGAAATCCTGCGCGCCCGGTGAATCCGGCTCCGGCGGGGCGCCACGTGACCGGATATTCGCCATGGGCGTACTACGGAGGGCTGAGCCAGGCGTCGGTAATGATGAAACCCCACCCCGTCCCGCCCGAGCCACCTGCAGGCCGCCGCATGCAACGGAAAAGCCGGGCCGGTCCCTGTCGCACCGTAGACTGGAGGGCATGCGATTCTCAGCTCCCCAGCCCTTCCTCAAAGCCGCGCTATGGGACATGGATGGCACGATCGTCGACACCGAGCCGTACTGGATTGAGGCCGAGCACGAGCTCGTCGCCGCCCACGGCGGGCAGTGGTCGCACGAGAAAGCCATGCAGCTCGTGGGCCAGTCGCTGATGTTTTCCGCCGGGATTCTGCAGGAGGCCGGCGTTAAGCTGGAGCGCCGCGAAATCATCGATAACCTCACTGACCACGTCATCAGCCGGGTCCGGACCACGGTACCCTGGCGGCCCGGGGCCCGTGAACTCCTCGATGAGCTCCATACGGCTGGCATCCGCTGCGCCCTGGTCACCATGTCCGAGGCCCCGCTGGCCCGTGAAATCGTCGCCAGCCTGCCGAAGCCCTACTTCGAATTCCTCATCACGGGGGACACCGTGACGCAGGGCAAACCCCACCCGGAGGCCTACCTGAAAGCCGTCGGGCTCCTCCAAGAGGCAGATCCGGCGCTAGGCGTGCAGCACTGCGTGGCGCTCGAGGACTCGGCACCCGGGGTGGCTGCCGCCGTAGCGTCCGGTGCAATGACCGTGGCGATTCCGCACATCGTTCCGCTCCCGGCTGATCCCCGCCATGCCACCTGGGAAACCCTGGCCGGACGCACCGTGGCCGACCTCGAAGAACTCGTGGCCCTCCGCGAGGAGTTCCCCGACGCCACGTTCGGCGCGGACCGCGCCACCGCCGGGAGGCCGCGCCAGTGACTGACACCGACACCCACGGACAGCCGGGAAGATCCCTGGCTACCCGCAAGGACGGCATCCCGCTGGGCCGGATCGCCGGGATCCCCGTGGTCCTTGCCTACTCCTGGTTCATCATCGCGGCGTTCACCGTGATCGTCTACGGTCCCGTGCTCCTGCGCAACAACCCTGCCCTCGGCCTTGGCGCCTACGTTGTGGCGTTCGCCTACGCCGTGCTGTTGCTGATCTCGGTGCTGGTTCATGAACTCGCGCACGCCCTGACCGCCAAGATCTACCACTGGCCCACCGAGAAAATCGTGCTGAATCTGTGGGGCGGCCATACCCAGTTCGAGAGTTTCACCGCCTCCCCGGGCCGCTCCGTCCTGGTGGCCCTGGCCGGGCCGGCTGCCAACTTCGTCCTGGCCGGAGGCGGCTGGGTGCTGCTGGCCGCCGGGAACCTCAGCGGCGTCGCGGACATCCTGGCCAATATTTTTGTCTGGGCCAACCTGTTGATCGGCATCTTCAATGTGCTGCCCGGGCTGCCGCTGGACGGCGGCCGGCTGGTCGAATCCGCCGTCTGGAAGGTCACGGGAAGCCAGGAGAAAGGCACCGTGGCCGCCGGCTGGGGCGGCCGGATCATCGTGATCGCCCTGGTGGTGTGGTTCGTTGCCCTGCCTTTGCTCAGCGGTGAACGCCCGGATATCTCGCTGATGCTCATCACGGTCCTGGTAGGCAGCTTCCTCTGGATGGGCGCGACGGCGTCGATCCAGCAGGCGCGCCTGCGGGGGCGGCTGCATCTCGTGCACGCCGGTTCCCTCGCCGAGCCGGCTGTCGGGCTTCCGGAAACCGCCACGGTTGCCGAGCTGGAGCGCCTGCAACGGTCCGCCCAAGGTTCCCCGCCCGCCGTCGTGCTATACGGCCCGGACGGCCGTCCGGTTGCCGTGGTCGACGCCGGTGTTGCCGCCACGGTGCCGCCCGACGCCGTGGCCAGCACACCGCTCACGGCCGTTTCCTACGCTCTGGGCGCCGGGGCTTATGTTCCCGAGTCGTCCCGGGGCCAGGAGCTGCTCCAGTACCTGGCCCAGCTCGACGGCCCGGCGTACGCCGTCGTCAACGGCGACGGCACCGTCACGGGACTGCTGCGCCAGGCCACGGTCCTGGACGCCATCACCGGTAAGAGTCCCCGCGGCAGCGGGCGGATGTCCGGCCGGACCGGGTAGAGTTACCTGCCGGCCGTGAATTTTCCGGCCTCGGGCGCAAGGCCCTGGGCAAGCAGCCGTACCGCCCGGCAAACCCGCGGCCACACAGCTTTACACGAGTGAGGAAATCTTCATGAGCAGCGACACCGCCGCCAACACCAGCCCGGCCGACACCGGCGCAGCCGAGAACACGACTGCCAGCACCGAAGGAGCCCCCGCCGGCGCTCCGGACACCACCAGCGCTCCGGCCACGGCGCCGGTCGGCGCCGCCCGCCGCCGCGGCCCGTTCCGCGAGGGGGAGCGCGTGCAGCTCACCGACGAACGCGGCCGGATGAACACCATCAGCCTCGAAGCAGGCGGCGCCTTCCACACCCACCGGGGCTTCCTGAACCACGACGAAATCATCGGCCAGCCGGACGGCTCCGTCGTGGTGAACAACGTCGGCCAGCAGTACCAGACCCTGCGACCGCTGCTTTCGGACTTTGTGCTCTCGATGCCCCGCGGCGCTGCCGTGGTCTACCCCAAGGACGCCGGCCAGATCGTCACCATGGCGGACATCTTCCCCGGCGCACGCGTGGTGGAGGCAGGCGTCGGTTCCGGCGCGCTGTCCATCTCACTGCTGCGCGCCGTGGGGGACAACGGTTACCTGCACTCCTTCGAACGACGCGAGGAATTCGCTGACATCGCCCGCGGCAACGTCGAAACGATCTTCGGCGGCCCGCACCCGGCCTGGAAAATCTCCCTCGGTGATTTCCAGGAGGAAGTCGTCCGCAGCGAGGAGCCGGGCTCCGTGGACCGCGTCGTCCTGGACATGCTGGCTCCCTGGGAATGCCTCGACGCCGTCGCCACGGTCCTCGCTCCCGGCGGCGTGTGGATCAATTATGTCGCCACTGTGACGCAGCTGTCCCGGACCGCCGAAGCCATCCGCGCCGATGGCCGTTTCACTGAACCCGATGCCTGGGAATCCATGGTCCGTGGCTGGCACCTGGAAGGCCTGGCCGTCCGCCCGGACCACCGAATGGTTGCGCACACCGGCTTCCTGCTCGTCACCCGGCGGCTGGCCGACGGCGTTACCGGCATCTCGGTTAAGCGTCGCCCGTCCAAGACCGGCTTCAACGAAGAGGACGTCAACGCCTGGACCCCGGGCGCCGTGGGCGAGCGCGCCGTCTCGGACAAGAAACTGCGCCGGGCCGCCCGGGACGCCATCGCCGGAACCAACGTCAAGGACGACCCGGAGGTTACGAACTAGTCCAGATTTCGGAAGTCTTCCACGTCACCGGGCTTCTTGGGGCTAATGTCTTAATAGAAGCGCAGGAAGGGGATGATGCACGATGGAGACTCCGAACACTGACCCGGGCCGCACACCGGCGGACGATGCAGCAGAGACGGCAGCACAATCTGCGGCCCAGGGCGCCGACGGCGACCGCTACGCCGCGAACGAGCTGTCCGTGGCCGAACGGCAGGTCAATATTCTCCGGGATAAACTCCGGCATATTGACCGCCAGCTTGCCGCCGCGACGCAGAACAACTCCAAACTCGTGGCGACGCTGGAGGCGGCCAAGGCCGAAATCCTCCGGCTCAAGAACGCCCTTGACCAGGAGGGTCAGCCCCCGTACAGCTTCGGCACGGTGCTGCAGCTCAACCCGAAGCGGCAGCCCACGGCCGGCAACAGCGGCCAGGCAGCCACCGAGGAATCCGTGGACATCTTCAATGCCGGGCGCAAGATGCGTGTGGGGATCAGCCCGCTGGTCAACATGAACCAGCTCGCCGTCGGCCAGGAAGTGCTGCTCAACGAGGCGCTGCTCGTGGTCGCGGGCCTGGGCTACGAGCGGGCCGGGGACCTGGTCACGCTCAAGGAACTGCTGGGTTCGGACCGCGCCCTCGTGGTGGGCCGCGCGGACGAGGAACGCGTCATCCGGCTCTCCGGCGCCCTGATGTCCCAGAATCTCCGGGTCGGCGACGCGCTCTCCATCGACTCCCGCACCGGCTACGCGCTGGAGAAGATCCCGCGCTCGGAAGTGGAGAACCTGGTCCTCGAAGAGGTCCCGGACATCACTTACCAGGACATCGGCGGCCTGGGGCCGCAGATCGAGCAGATCCGCGACGCCGTCGAGCTGCCGTTCCTGCATCCGGACCTGTACCGCGAGCACGGGCTGAAGGCACCCAAGGGCATCCTGCTGTACGGCCCCCCGGGCTGCGGAAAGACACTGATCGCCAAGGCCGTCGCCAACTCCCTGGCGGCACGGGCAGCCGAGCGCACCGGCAAGACCGACATGAAAAGTTACTTCCTGAACATCAAAGGACCGGAACTGCTCGACAAGTACGTCGGCGAGACAGAACGGCACATCCGGCTGATCTTCGCCCGTGCCCGGGAGAAAGCCTCCGAGGGCAGCCCCGTGGTGGTGTTCTTCGACGAGATGGATTCCCTGTTCCGCACCCGCGGCACCGGGATCTCCTCCGACGTTGAAACCACGATCGTTCCGCAGCTCCTGAGTGAGATCGACGGCGTGGAACGGCTGGACAACGTGATCGTGATCGGCGCCTCCAACCGGGAGGACATGATCGATCCGGCCATCCTGCGGCCGGGCCGGCTCGACGTGAAAGTCAAGATCCAGCGCCCGGATGCCGAGGCCGCGGCGGACATCTTCAACAAGTACATCACCATATACCTGCCGTTCCACCAGTCCGATCTGGCCGAACACGACGGCGATGTGCAGGCTACGGTGGACGCCATGGTCCAGCGCACGGTCGAGGCCATGTACTCCACCGACAAGTCCAACGAATATCTCGAGGTGACGTACGCCAACGGCGACACCGAGATGCTGTACTTCAAGGACTTCAACTCCGGCGCCGTGGTGCAGAACGTCGTGGACCGGGCCAAGAAATACGCCATCAAGGACCTGCTCACCATCGGCCAGAAGGGCATCCGCATCGACCATCTGCTGCGCGCCGTCGTCGACGAGTTCCGGGAGCACGAGGACATGCCCAACACCACCAACCCGGACGACTGGGCACGGATCTCGGGCAAGAAGGGCGAGCGCATCACCTACATCCGCACCATCGTCCAGGGCAAGGCGGGACAGGAACCCGGGAAGTCCATCGAGACGATGCCCAGCACGGGCCAGTACCTATGACGGCAGCCGCAACCGGCCGTCCGGCCGACGTTTCCGGGGGCCTGCCCGTCGGCGGTGCCATGAGGGTGATGGGCTCGGAGACGGAATACGGCATCCATGCGCCCTCCGCCCCCGGCGCCAACGCCACCATGATGTCCGCCCGGGTGATCCAGGCCTATGCCCAGGTGACACGCCAGCGTGCCGCCGGCGGCGCCGAGACACGCTGGGACTACACGGACGAGGAGCCGCTGCACGACGCCCGGGGCTGGACCCTGGAGCGCAGTGCCGCGGCCCCCGAGCAGCTGACCGACCAGCCACCGGTCCTTGACGCCGAAGCGGTTGCCCTGGCCTACGGACGGGCGGAGCTCGAGCACGACGGCGAGGATGAATCCGGCACCCTGCTGATGAACATGGTGCTGGGAAACGGGGCCCGGCTCTACGTCGACCATGCCCATCCCGAGTACTCCAGCCCGGAAGTGACCAACCCCCGCGACGCCGTCGCCTGGGATGCCGCCGGCGACCTCGTGGCCCTCGCCGCCGTCCGCCGGCTGGCCAGCGACCGGGACCTGCCCCCGATCAACCTCTACAAGAACAACACGGACAACAAGTCGGTGTCCTACGGCTCCCACGAGAACTACCTCATGCCCCGCAACGTGCCCTTTGGCGACATCGTGCGAGGCCTGACCCCGTTCTTTGTCACCCGCCAGATCATCTGCGGCTCCGGCCGGGTCGGCCGTGGGCAGGACAGCTCCCGGCCCGGCTATCAGATCAGCCAGCGCGCCGACTTCTTCGAGACGGAGGTGGGCCTGGAGACCACCATCCGCCGGCCCATCATCAACACCCGCGATGAACCCCACGCCACCGCCGACAAGTACCGCCGGCTCCACGTCATCATCGGCGACGCCAACCTGAGCCAGACGTCCAACTACCTCAAGTTCGGCACCACCGCAATGGTCCTGAGCCTGATCGAGGCCGGTCTGGCCCCGCGCGTGGAAATCCACGAACCGGTCGCGGCGCTCCAGGCCATCAGCCACGACACCTCCCTCAAGGCAACCGTGCGCCTGCTGGACGGGCGCCGGATCACTGCCCTGGACCTCCAATGGATCTACTACGAGGCAGCCGCGAAGCACGCCCAGGACACGGGTGTCGCCGACGCCGTGGAGGGCGACGGGCATACCCACGCCGTGCTGGAGCGCTGGTCTGCGACGCTCACCGAGCTGGGCAGCGACCGGGCCGCCGCCGCCTCGTCGGTGGAATGGCTCGCCAAGCTCTCCCTGCTGGAGGGTTACCGGGACCGGGACGGGCTGGACTGGGACAATGCCCGGCTCGGCCTCGTGGACCTGCAATGGGCGGACATCCGGCCGGAGAAGGGGCTCTACTACCGGCTGCTGGCGCGTGACCGGATGAAACGGATGGTCGACGACGAGACCATCCAACGGGCCATGACCGAACCGCCGTCGGACACCCGGGCCTACTTCCGCGGACGTTGCGTCAGCCGTTTCGGGACCGATCTGGTAGGGGCCAGTTGGGACTCGGTGATCTTCGACGTGCCCGGCCGCGGCAGGCTCCAGCGGGTACCCACCCGTGAGCCGCTGCGCGGAACGGAGGCCCTTACCGGCGCCCTGTTTGCCCGTCATCGGGAGGCCGGACCGTTCCTTGCCGAGCTCCTCGGACTCAGCCCCGGTTCCTAGGAACAAAGGCCCCCGCCGACGCCTCCGGCGTGGCAGTATTGCTACAGGATGTCCCTTTAGAAAAGTGGGACGGACAGAAGGAGAGAACAATGGCAGGCCAGGAGCAGCAGCAGCCGCAGTCGCGTGACACCGCGGTCGACGAGGACATCCCCGCGGCCCCGCCGGCACCCGCGGAGGGCCAGGCATCAGCCGCCACGCAGGGCGTGGACGATCTGCTTGATGAGATCGATGGCGTGCTTGAATCCAACGCAGAGGAGTTCGTCCGCGCATTCGTCCAAAAAGGCGGCCAATAGGACCGCGGCCGGCCCCGGACAGGGGGCGGTAACGGGCTTGAGGAAGTCGTTGATCCACCACGTTGAGGGAGTGCACGAGTGCAGGAAACAACAGCCAACCAAGTAGCAGCCAGCGCGACGTCCTCCTTCACCGAGCACCTCCAACGCGAACGTCCCGGCTTACTGCCTTTTGGCCTGCGCTCTGCCGAGCACCTGCCCGCCGCGGCCCTGACCGCCAACGCGGCGGTGCCCCTCCAGGTTCCGCACGGGACGACGATCGTTGCCCTCAGCTACGCCGGGGGCGTGCTGATGGCGGGTGACCGGCGCGCCACGATGGGTAACGTCATCGCCAGCCGGCACATCGAGAAGGTTTTCCCGGCGGACCAGTACTCCGTGCTCGGCATCGCCGGAACGGCCGGCATCGCCCTCGACATCACGCGGCTGTTCCAGGTGGAACTTGAACACTACGAAAAAATCGAAGGGACCCTCCTGAGCCTCGAGGGCAAAGCCAACCGGCTCGGCGCGATGATCCGCGGAAACCTGCCGATGGCGATGCAAGGCCTCGCCGTGGTTCCGCTCTTTGCCGGTTTCGACCGGCCGGCCGGCGTCGGACGGCTCTTCTCGTACGACGTCACCGGCGGACGCTACGAGGAGCAGGAGCACCACACCGTAGGGTCCGGCTCCGTGTTCGCCCGCGGCGCACTGAAGAAGCTGTGGCGGCCCAACCTCACGGAGGAGGAAGCCGTCGCCGTCGCCGTCGAAGCGCTCTATGACGCGGCCGACGACGACTCCGCCACGGGCGGCCCCGACCCGATCCGCCGCCTCTGGCCGGTGGTCTACACCGTGAGCCGTTCCGGCGCCTTCCGGGTCCCGGACCGCGAGCTCGCCGCGGTGGCCGGCCGGATCATCGAATCCCGGGCCATCGCCCAGCGGGAGGCCTGAAATGACCCAGCAGTTCTATGTTTCGCCGGAACAGCTGATGAAGGACCGTGCGGACTTCGCACGGAAAGGCATCGCCAGGGGCCGTTCAGTGGTGGTGATCAGTTGCCGGGACGGGATCGCGCTGGTGGCGGAAAACCCCTCGCCGTCGCTGCATAAGATCGGTGAGATCTACGACAAGATCGCGTTTGCCGCGGTGGGCAAGTACAACGAGTTCGAAAGCCTCCGCCAGGCCGGGGTGCGGTACGCGGATGTACGCGGATACTCCTACGACCGGGAGGACGTCACGGCCCGGGGACTGGCGAGCGTGTATGCCCAGAGCCTGGGTGCCGTCTTCACGGCGGAGCAGAAGCCGTTTGAAGTAGAGCTTGCCGTAGCCGAGGTGGGCGCCAGCCCGGAAGAGGACCACCTGTACCGGCTGACTTTTGACGGGTCCATCGCTGACGAAAAGGGATTCATCGTGATGGGCGGCCAGGCGGACAAGGTATCCGAGTCCGTCGGGGCGGGCTGGCGGGGCGAGCTGGATTTCGCCGCCGCCATCCGCCTGGCGCAGGCCGGACTCGTGGCCGACAAGGAGACCACCACCCTGCCGGCGTCGGCCGTGGAAGTTGCCGTGCTCGACCGCGGTTCGGAGAGCAGCCGCGGCACACGCCGCGCGTTCCGCCGTCTGGAGGACGCCGACATCGTGGCATTGCTTGCTGAGGAGGACTGAAATGGACAAGCGTATTTTCGGAATCGAAACCGAGTTCGGGATTTCCTATTCGAGCCCGGAGTCCCGTCCGCTGGCCCCTGAGGAGGTGGCCCGTTATCTGTTCCGGAAAGTGGTCAGCTGGGGGAGGTCCTCCAACGTTTTCCTGACAAACGGCTCACGCCTGTACCTCGACGTCGGGTCCCACCCGGAGTACGCCACCGCCGAGTGCGACGATCTGGCCCAGCTGATCGCGCACGACCGCGCCGGCGAACTGATCCTGGACGACCTCGTGGACGAAGCGCAGGAGCGGCTGGCGGCCGAGGGGTTCAATGGCACCGTATACCTGTTCAAGAACAACACGGACTCGGCCGGAAATTCCTACGGCAGCCACGAAAACTACCTGATCCCGCGCCGTGGGGAATTCTCCCGGCTGGCGGAGATCCTGATCCCGTTCCTGGTGACCCGCCAGCTCATTGCCGGGGCCGGCAAGATCCTGAAGACCCCGCATGGCGCCACGTTCGCCTTCTCGCAGCGGGCCGACCATATCTGGGAGGGCGTCTCCTCGGCCACCACCCGGTCCCGGCCCATCATCAACACCCGGGACGAGCCGCACGCCGACGCCGAGTTCTACCGCCGGCTGCACGTCATCGTCGGTGACTCCAACATGTCCGAGACCACGGCGCTGCTCAAGATCGGGACCGTGGACCTGATCCTGCGGATGATCGAGGCCGGGGTGATCATGCGCGATATGCGGATGGAAAACCCGATCCGCAGCATCCGCGAAATTTCCCACGACCTGACCGGCCGCGCCCTCGTCCGGCTTGCCAACGGCCGGCAGCTCACCGCCCTGGAGATCCAACGGGAATACCTGGGCAAGGTCACGGCGTTCGTGGCCGAACAGGGCGCCCACAATGCGCACGTGCCGATGATCCTGGATCTGTGGGAACGGACCCTCGACGCGATCGAGAGCGGCAACACCAGCACGATCGACACCGAAGTGGACTGGGCGATCAAGAAAAAGCTGATGGACGGCTACCGGGAGCGGCACGGACTGGGACTGGACGCGCCCCGGATCGCGCAACTGGACCTGACATATCACGACATCTCCCGGACCCGCGGGCTCTACTACCTGCTGCAGGCCCGCGGTGCGGTCCGCCGGGTGGTGGATGACACGGCGGTCAAGGACGCGGTGGACGCGCCGCCGCAGACCACCCGCGCCAAGCTGCGCGGCGACTTTGTCCGGCGGGCCCAGGAACTCGGCCGCGACTACACCGTGGACTGGGTGCACCTGAAGCTCAACGACCGCGCGCACCAGACCATTCTGTGCAAGGACCCGTTCCGCAGCATCGACGAGCGGGTGGACGCCCTGCTGGACTCTATGGGCTGACACCCAGCTTTCCGCGTTATTCTGGATAAGGCCGTTTGGCTCCCACCGCTTCCTTTGCTGTGGGAAACTGCGCGGCAATGTGTCCACACTGCCTCGACGAAAGTTCTAAAGTGCGCCGACTACTAGCAATTCTCCTCCCCGGGCTGCTGCTGCTGACCGCTTGCGGCGGCGGCGAGCCCCCCGCGCCGGAGCCCACCAGCCAGTCCGCCGGCGAAACCGCAAAGCTCGACTCGGTCAAGCTGACCGAGAAGGGCGAAAAGGAGGCACCGGGGGTGGAATTCACCAAACCCCTGGAGGTCTCCGAACCCACTGTCAAGGTGGTCACGGAAGGCAGCGGCGAACGGGTCAAGGCCAACCAGATCGCTGAAATCTCCATCCTCGCCCTCAACGGGACGGACGGCTCGACCCTGGAAGACACCTTTGCCGGCGAACCGGAGCCGCTCGAACTGAACGACGAGCTCAAGACCAGCAGCACCGTCATCTACAACGCCTTCGTCGGCGCCAAGATCGGCTCCCACCTGGCCCTCGC
>JAODMA010000037.1 GCA_025464545.1 Arthrobacter sp.
TGCTGTCGTCCTCGATCGGGGACCGCGGGAGGCGGAAATGAAGGCGTGAAACATAACCGTAACAAGCCGGAGACGCACCATTTACTTCCGGGAGGTTCTTGTAACAACCCGGCAATCTAAATCCTCCGCCGGCGAAACACGGCCCGGCCAAAATCTTCTTAGAACGCAAAACGCGTTGGGACAGGCGGAGCGATCCGCATGATCAACCTAGATCGCATCTAAGCAAGGGAGGACGTGCACCATGGAACTTACCGCAGGTCACGTATGGCTGATGGTGGCGGCAGCACTCGTGCTGTTCATGACACCAGGACTGGCATTTTTCTACGGCGGCATGACCCGCGCCAAGGCCGCACTGAACATGATGATGATGAGTTTCATCTCCATCGGCATGGTCGGTGTGGTCTGGGTGCTCTGGGGCGCCTCGATGAGCTCGGGCGAGGGCTTTTTGCAGATGGTGGGAAACCCGTTCGCCACCTTCGGACTAGAGGGGATCACCACCCCTGACGGACTTATCAAGGTCGGCTACGCAGCCACTTTCGCCATCATCACCGTGGCACTGATCAGCGGTGCGATCGCAGACCGCGCCAAGTTCGGCGCCTGGACCGTGTTTGTCCCGGTCTGGGTCACCCTGGTCTACTGCCCCCTGGCGTACATGGTCTGGGGTGGCGGGCTCTTCGGTCCCGAAGGCGCCATCGGCCAGGCGCTCGGCCCGGCGATTGACTTCGCCGGCGGCACCGTCGTCCACATCAATGCCGGCGTCGCCGCCCTGATCCTCGTACTCATCATCGGCAACCGCAAGGGCTTCGGCAAGGACCCGAACCACCGCCCGCACAACATCCCGTTCGTGATGCTGGGAGCCGCGATCCTGTGGTTCGGCTGGTTCGGCTTCAACGGCGGAGCAGCCACGACGGCGGAGCAGGGCGGCCAGATCTGGGTCAACACCCTGGCAGCCCCCGCAGCGGCCATGCTCGGCTGGCTCGTCACGGAGCGAATCCGCGACGGACACCCGACCTCGCTCGGTGCCGCTTCCGGTGTGGTTGCCGGTCTCGTTGCCATTACCCCGGCCTGCGCCAACGTCAGCCCGGTCGGCGCACTGTGCCTGGGCCTTGTGGCTGGTGCGGCTTCCGCGCTCGCCGTGGGACTCAAGTTCCGCTGGGGCTTCGACGACTCGCTCGACGTCGTCGGCGTCCACCTCGTCTCGGGCGTCATCGGCACCGTCGCACTGGGCTTCATCGCCCTCCCCGTTGAGGGTGTCGGCGGCGGCCTCTTCTACGGCGGCGGCTTCACCCAGCTCTGGGCCCAGCTCGCAGTGGCCGGCATTGCCATCGCCTACTCGGCAATCCTGACCGCCCTGATCGCACTGGCCATCCACAAGACGATGGGCTTCCGGGTTTCCCAGGAGCAGGAAGTTGTTGGCGTGGACCTCAGCCTGCACGCAGAGACCGCCTACGAATTCGGTGTCGGCGGCCACGGCGGGAGCTTCCAGCCGCTGCATGAACTCATCACTGGCAAGCAGCAGGCCGAGGACGGCGCAGCGACTCCGGCCGGCCCGGCATCCAATGACAAGAAGACCGCAGCAGGCAAAGAAAGTGTGGGGGCATGAAACTGATCACAGCAATCGTCCGGCCGGAAAAGCTTGACGCTATCCGTGAAGGCCTTGAGGCCTACGGTGTACAAGGGCTTACGGTCAGCGCGGCCAGCGGCTACGGCCGGCAGCGCGGCTACACCGAGGTGTACCGCGGAGCCGAGTACAACGTGGACCTGCTTCCCAAGATCCGGGTAGAGGTCCTGGCCACGGACGAACAGGCGGACGACATCCTCGATGTCATCATCGCCAGCTCGAACACCGGCCGGGCCGGGGACGGCAAGGTCTGGACAATGGATGTGTTCGAAGCCGTGCGGGTGCGCACCGGGGAACGCGGATCGGCCGCCATCTAGGCAAGCCAGGAACGGACCGGGCGCAGGGAATAGTCCGATCAGCATCGAGTCTAACCGGAACGGGGGCGGCTTTAAAACGGTAAAGGGAGGGTCCCGAAGGATCCTCCCTTTACCGCACAGCGCAAGAACCCGACGGGTCCGGTGCCCCTAGATGGCAGCCGAACCGCGTTCGCCCGTGCGTACCCTTACAGCTTCAAATACGTCCACCGTCCAGACCTTGCCGTCCCCGGCGCGGCCTGTGTTGGAGCTGGCGATGATGACATCCAGGATGTCGTCCGCCTGTTCGTCCGTGGCCAGAACCTCCACGCGGATCTTGGGCAGCAGGTCTACGTTGTATTCCGCCCCGCGGTACACCTCCGTGTAACCGCGCTGCCTGCCGTAGCCGCTGGCTGCGCTGACCGTGAGGCCCTGCACGCCGTAGGATTCGAGGCCTTCCCGGATCGACTCAAGCTTCTCCGGCCGGACGATTGCTGTAATCAGTTTCATGCCCCCACACTTTCCTTGCCTGCTGCTGCGTCAGTCTTCGTGCCGTCTGCCGTAACCGGTTCCCCGGCCTGCGCCTTGCCGGTGATCAGTTCGTGAAGCGGCTGGAAGCTCCCGCCGTGTCCGCCGACACCGAATTCGTAGGCCGTCTCTGCGTGAAGGCTGAGGTCCACACCGACGACTTCCTGTTCCTTGGATACCCGGAAGCCCATGGTCTTGTGGATCGGGAAGGCGATGAAGAAGGTCATGACCGCGGTGAAGATGATGGAGAGAGCGGCAGCGAGGA
>JAODMA010000039.1 GCA_025464545.1 Arthrobacter sp.
CCCGGTACGCTGCCTCGATTTTGGCCGGCTCGCTGACGCGGACGGCGTGGAACCCGAGAGCCCGGGCAACCGCGGCATAGTTGCTGTCGGGCACGTCCACGCCGAAGTCGGGGAGCCCGTCCACCAGCATTTCCAGCTTCACCATGCCCAGGGTGGAATTGTTGAACACCACCACATTGACCGGCAGCCGGTGCGCAGCGACGGTGATCAGCTCCCCCAACAACATCGACAGGCCGCCGTCGCCCGAGACGGAAATGACCTGCCGGCCGGGATAGGCAAGCTGGGCGCCGATCGCATGCGGCAGTGCATTCGCCATGGACCCATGCAGATACGACCCAATCAGCCTGCGGGTGCCAAGGGGATTGATGTACCGCGCAGTCCAGACGTTGCACATGCCCGTGTCGGCCGTGAAGATCGCGTCCGTCGCCGCCACCTGGTCCAACAGCGAGGCCGCGTACTCGGGGTGGATGGGCTCGGTCCTTTCCACCTTCCGCGTGTACGCGCCCACGGCCTTGTTCATCAGCCTGTCGTGCTTCTTGAGCATCGCGTCGAGGAAGCGGCGGCTCTTTTTGGCCTGGAGCAGGGGCCTCAGCGCTTTGAGGGTGGGGAGGACATCGCCGTGCACGGCGATGTCCACATCCGTCCGGCGGCCCAACTTATGGGCGGCCCGGTCCACCTGGGCCGTCCGGGTCGAGGGGAGGAACTGGTCGTAGGGGAAGTCGGTCCCCAGCAGAATCAGCAGATCGGCGTCCTCAATCCCCTCCGCCGCGGCACCGTATCCCAGCAGTCCGGTCATCCCGATGTCATAGGGATTCTCGTACTGCATGAAGTCTTTCCCGCGGAGGGTGTGGCCGATCGGGGCAGAAATCAGCCCGGCCAGGTCAACCACCTCGTCGTGCGCACCCTCCACCCCGGCGCCGGCAAAGATGGCGACCTTGTCCGCCAGATTGATGGCATCGGCCAACCGCTGGACGCTTTCCGGCGCCGGCGTCAGGCTCGCCGGCAGGAACGAAGCGGGAAGAGGGGTGGCGGCCACCGCTTCCAGCCCGGCGATGTCACCCGGCAGGGTGACGACGGCGACTCCCCGGAGGGCGACTGCGTGCTGGATGGCGCTGTGCATCACCCTGGGGGCTTGTTCGGCTGTGCTGACCAGTTCGGAGTAGACAGAGCATTCGTTGAAGAGCCGGTCCGGGTGCGTTTCCTGGAAGAAACTGCTGCCAATCTGTTTGCTGGGAATGTGGGAGGCAATCGCCAGCACCGGCGCTCCCGAGCGGTTGGCGTCGTAGAGCCCGTTGATCAGGTGAAGATTCCCGGGTCCGCACGAGCCTGCACAGACAGCCAGGCGGCCGGTCAGTTGCGCTTCCGCCGCAGCCGCAAACGCCGCGGCTTCCTCATGCCGCACATGGATCCAGTCAAGGCCGCCTCTGGCCGCACCGCCGGTCTTCCGGACAGCGTCGACAATCGGGTTCAAGCTGTCTCCGACGATGCCGTAAATCCGCTGCACTCCGGCGGCTTGCAGTTGTTCGATGAGCTGGGTGGCAAGTTCCTTGGCCATGGCTGGGCGCTCCCGCGGTCGACTCGACTAGCTGACACGGCCAATATAGTCCGCCCGGCCTGACCCCGCAGGAGGTAGAGACGATTCCCGCCTAGCTGCCGGAGTGCGCCTGCAGGAAGGTGTACACCTCGGTCTCATCCACGCCGGGGAACGCGCCTGGAGGCATCGCGGCGAGCACGTGCGAATGCGCCCGCGCCGACGGCCAGGCGTTCCCCGCCCATTCCGAGGCCAGGGCTGCCGGCGGACGTTTGCAGCAGCTCTCGTCCGGGCAGGTCGACTTGGACCGCTCGGTGGTGTCCCGGCCGCGGAACCACTTGACCTGTGCGTAGGGGACGCCCACGGAGAGGGAGAACTCTCCATTCGCGGAGCGTTCGGTCCGGGCGGTGCACCAGTAGGTACCGGCGGGGGTGTCGGTGTACTGGTTGTACGCGCTGAACTTGTCCGGCACGTCGAACACCACCCGGGATGTCCAGTTCCGGCACGAGAACTGGCCCTCGATGGCGCCAGTATGATCCTGCGGGAACGTCACGCCGTCGTTCTCGTAGGCCTTGTAGATGATGCCGCTCTTGTGCGTCTTCTGGTAGTGCGTGCGGATGTCCAAGTGCTGGGTGGCGAGGTTGGTGAATCGGTGCGCAGCCGTCTCGTAGGACACGGCGAACGCGTCGCGGACGTCCTCGACGGCGATCTCCTTGGCCTGTTTGGCTTTTTGCAGGAACTCCACGGTGGCCTGCTCGGGAAGCAAAAGCGCCGCAGCGAAGTAGTTCGTTGCCACGCGCTGCATCAGGAACTCGCCGTAGTTGTTGGGCGTCTGGTGGCCCAGCACATAGTGGCCAAGCGCCTGCAGCAGCACGGAACGCGGGTCATGGTCGCTCCGCACATTCTGGGTGAGATAAATTCGGCGGTTCTTAAGATCGGTCACCGAACGGGTGGAGTGCGGCAAATCAGCCACGTGGTGGAGGCTGAAACCGAGGTGTCCGGCGATGTCTGCGATGACATGATGGGACAGCGGACCGCTGGTGTGCCCCACCGAGTCGAGAACCTTCCGCGCCTCGGCCTCGTACTCCGGAAAATAGTTGTTCCGCTCGCGCATCATCGCCCGCAATTCACCGTTCGCGCGGCGGGCCTCCTCCGGCGTCGCGATCTGTTCGTTCAACCGGCGCTCGAGCTCATGCTGCAGGCCCACCATCGACTCCAGCACATCCATCGGGAGCCGCGAGCTGATGCGGATTTTGGGCAGTTTCAGGGACTCGTAGAGCGGGCTGCGCTGATACCGTTCCAGTTCGATTTCCAGGGCGGCGCGGCGGCTGGGCGGCTCGGCACCGAGCAGTTCGTCGATGGTGGCGCCGAGGGCCGCCGCAAGCTGCTGGAGGAGCCCGAGCTTTGGTTCCCGCTTGCCGTTTTCGATCAGGCTCAGCTGGCTGGGAGCGGTTCCGACGGCGGCGCTCAAATCATCGAGCGTGAGCCCGGCGGCCTTGCGCAGGTGCCGGACCCGACGGCCCATGCTGATGACGTCCACCTCAGGCGCGGCGGGCGAGGACGGGGACGATGCTTGGCGGTTCCAGCTGCTTGGATGCATTTATGCAGGATATGCGAAGAAGTGCGTTTCTTTCCAGACCTTTCACCTAGAAACCCGCTTGAAAGTCGAGAAAAGTAGATCACACGGAAAGTTTCACAACTCCGGATCAGTCGGCCGGGCCCGCAGAGACGCGGACCTCGCCAGCCCCGGGCCACTCAAGGAGATCAATAATGACTGCAGCATTTGAGCCCACCCAGCAGACGCCCGAAGAGCAGGCCGCCGCCCTGGAGCTCGAGTGGGCTGCCAGCCCGCGCTGGGAAGGTGTCACTCGGGATTACTCAGCTTCCGACGTCGTCCGCCTCCGCGGCCGCGTCTCCGAAGAACACACCCTCGCCCGGCGCGGTTCCGAGAAGCTCTGGAAGCAGCTCACCGAGGAGCACAAGGAAGGCAAGTACACCAACGCCCTGGGCGCCCTCACCGGCAACCAGGCTGTGCAGCAGGTCAAGGCCGGCCTCCGCGCCATCTACCTGTCCGGCTGGCAGGTCGCGGCCGATGCCAACAACTCCGGCCACACCTACCCGGACCAGTCGCTCTACCCCGCGAACTCGGTCCCCACCGTTGTCCGCCGCATCAACAACGCCCTGCTGCGCGCGGACCAGATCGAGTTCTCCGAAGGCATCCAGACCGTGGAGGACTGGATGGTCCCGATCGTCGCCGACGCCGAGGCCGGCTTCGGCGGACCGCTCAACGCCTACGAGCTGATGAAGTCCATGATCCAGGCCGGAGCCTCGGGCGTGCACTGGGAAGACCAGCTCGCCTCGGAGAAGAAGTGCGGCCACCTTGGCGGCAAGGTCCTGATCCCCACTCAGCAGCACGTCCGCACGCTGAACGCCGCCCGGCTGGCCGCCGACGTCGCGGGCACCCCGTCCGTCGTTATCGCCCGCACCGACGCGGAGGCAGCAACTTTGATCACCTCCGACGTCGACGAGCGGGACCAGGAGTTCATCCTCCGCGAAGGGGGACAGCCGGTCCGCACCCCGGAAGGCTTCTACAAGGTCCGCAACGGCATCGAACCCTGCATCGCCCGGGCCAAGGCCTACGCCCCGTACTCGGACCTGATCTGGATGGAGACGGGCACTCCGGACCTGGAGCTCGCCAGGAAATTCGCGGAGTCCGTCAAGGCCGAGTTCCCAGACCAGATGCTTTCCTACAACTGCTCCCCCTCCTTCAACTGGCGCAAGCACCTGGACGACGCCACCATCGCCAAGTTCCAGCGCGAGCTCGGCGCCATGGGCTTCACGTTCCAGTTCATCACCCTGGCCGGCTTCCACGCCCTGAACTACTCGATGTTCGACCTTGCCCACGGCTACGCCCGTGAAGGTATGAGCGCCTACGTCGAACTGCAGGAGAGGGAATTCGCCTCCGAGTCCCGCGGCTACACCGCGACCAAGCACCAGCGCGAAGTCGGCACCGGCTACTTCGACGACAT
>JAODMA010000062.1 GCA_025464545.1 Arthrobacter sp.
GGCCAGGGCTGGGGGGCGTGGCCCGCCTGCTCCGCAAAACTGGGCTTGCGGGGAGGCGCGGTGGCACCGCAGAGCGCGTCCGTCGCACCGGTGCCCGCAACTAAGGTGCCCGCAGCTAAGGTGCCCGCAACCAAGGTGCCCGCAACTAAGGCGCCCGCAACCAAGGTGCCCGCAGCCAAGGCACCCAAGGCCGCCCCGGCGGCCCGCCATGCTGCGGCGGTAGCGCTGAGCGGCAAGACCTACACGGTCAAGAGCGGCGACAGCTTGAGCAAGATCGCAGCCCAGCTCGGCATCGCCGGCGGGTGGCAGCAGCTGGCCGACGCCAACACCGCAACCATCAGCAACCCGAATCTGGTGTTCCCGGGCCAGGTGCTGCAGCTGCCTGCGTAGTCTGCCCGCCGAAGTCGCGTTAAACTCCGACGCCGGGTTAAACCCACGACGCCGGAGCGGCCCCCCAAGGGGGAAGCTCCGGCGTCGCGGTGTCGTGGCGTCCTCAGCGGGACCTCAGGCGGCGTGCGGTATTTCGCGGATGATCCGGACCTTCCATGCGGCATCGTCGCTGGTGTCCAGCAGGGCAACGGTGCCCATGGCGAGGTGGAGGGCCACGCGCTTGGCGGCGAGAAGCTCAAGGTAGAGGTTTTCATTCATCCGGGCCGGCGCATCAATGACGTACTTCACGGCGTCGCGGACCTTGCGGTAATTGGCACTCTGTTCCCGGTGCAGGTGCAGTTCCAGCATCCGGCGCTGCTTGATCCGGGGTTCGTGCCGGTTCAGCCAGGACACGGCGGCGTGCACCGCCACCACCAACGCCAGCGAGATGACGTAGATCTCCCATCCGCTGGAGAGCAGGAACAGCGGGAGGTTGGCGATTGCCACTACTGCAATGAAGAGTCGCAGCGCGAGCAGTCGCCGCATCGTGAGCGCCACGGCAGCCATGGCTGCCCGGAAACCGGGCTGTTCCTTGCGAGCGGCCTCTGGGTCGATGGTGAATTCCTCCAGCACCAGGATGCCGTTCGCTTCGGGGCTGAGCATTTGTCCGTACTTGGGCGCGAACGGCGCCGAAACTGCAGTGTTCATGGCGTGTCTTCCGGGGCGGCGGGAGTGGGTTATGTTATTTTATCCGCCAGCGGCACACCTGTCTGCCCTGTTCCGGAATGTGAACACGCTCACCCGGACGCCCCTGCAATTGGCGCATTTGCTCCGGGGCCCCAAACTGGAGAGATGCAGACTTTTCTCCCCTACCCCGATTTCCAGCAGAGCGCCGCGGTCTTGGACCGCGTACGGCTCGGCAAGCAGCGCGTTGAAGCCCTGCAGATCCTGCGTGCGCTGGTGATCCCGGAGTACGGCTGGCAGTCGCACCCGGCGATCCGGATGTGGATGGGGTACGTTCCCGCCCTGACCCTGTACGGCCTGGCCATGGTCGATGAGTGGACAGCCCGCGGCGGCGAGGACACCACCCGGGAGAAGATCGTGGAGTTCGCACCGCAGGCGGCACACCCCGACTACGCCGCCAAGATCCCGATGCCGCCCTGGCTGGGCGATCCCGAATTTCACCGGAGCCACCGCTCCAGGCTGATCGCCAAGGACCCGCGCTTCTACACCCCGTTGTTCCCGGATACGGAGCCGGACCTGGAGTACGTCTGGCCCGAGCCCCGGCTCGAGCTGTTGCCCGAAGATCCCGCCGGTGAGCGCATGTGGGTACTCCGACTTCCGCTCGGAGACACGGAGCCGGAGCAGCTGAAGACCGTCAGCCTGCCGCCGGTGGGACGCGCGAAGGCCGCGGCCGGGGATGATGAGTACCAATTCGTCTATGCCGACTCAGGCGCGCGCCGCCCGGCCAAGCAACGCAAACTGCCACCGAAGCAGCTCATCAAGAAACCCACGCGGAAACGCCAGAAGCAGGAGGAGGCGTTCACCACGCTTCCGGGCAACTCGGTAGTCGCCATCCCGGTCGACGGCGGACGCTCCTTCGCGGTGGGCAAGGTCCTGGGCCGGCCGATCACCGTGGACGGCCAGTTCGCACGCAACTTCCAGGTGGACGAGATCGTGGACCGCTCGGCCTTCGATTACCCGGCGCTGCTGCAGGATCCGCGGGCCTTCTTCCCGGTTCCCGCACGGTAACGATCGGCGGCGGGGCCTCCGGGGCGGGTAGCCTCGCACGGCCCTCTGCCTGCCCGCGCTGCGTTTGCTGGCAGACTGGCCCTATGACTGTACTGCTGGCCGGTTGCGGCGATCTGGGCACCGAAGCCGGGCTGCGCTTTGCCGCTGCCGGCCACCGAGTGGTGGGCTGGCGACGTTCACCCGAACAGCTTCCAGCCGAGATCGAGGGGGCCGCGGCTGACCTGAGCTCGAGCGTACTGCCGCCCATCCCGGCGGACACCTCCGCCGTCGTCGTCGCCATTGCGGCGGACTCCCCCACGGAAGATGCCTACCGGGCGGCCTATGTCGACGGGTTGTCGAACGTGCTGGACGCCGTTCTGGCTTCCGACGGCGGCATCGGCCGGGTCCTCTTCGTCTCCTCCACAGCGGTTTACGGGGACGCCGGCGGTGGCTGGATTGATGAAAGCACGACGCCGGACCCGGGCGGATTCTCGGGCCGCATCATCCGCGAGGCAGAGGAGCTGCTCGTCGACCGCCTCCGGGGCACCGGCATCCTGCCCGTGGCCCTGCGGCTCGGCGGCATTTATGGCCCGGGCAGGACCCGTTTGATTGACCAGGTGCGCCGCGGAACAGCCGTAATCCCGGCCGAACCGCGCTTCACCAACCGCATCCACCGCGACGACGCCGCTGCTGCAATCGTCCGGTTGTGCACCATGGAGGCGGTCCCTGGGCCCGTGTATCTGGGAGTCGACAACGATCCTGCTGAGCTGGGCGAGGTGTTGACATTTCTGGCGGCCGAGCTGGGACTCCGCCAGCCGCCGTCGTCCGCTGGTTCCGCTGCCAAGGCTGGCGGCGACAGTTCCAAGGCGGGCGGCGAGCGTTCCCGGCCGGGCGGCGAGCCGGCGCGGGGCGGCAATAAGCGCTGCAGCAACGCGCTGCTTCGCAGCACCGGTTTTGAGTTCCAGTACCCGAGCTTCCGCGAGGGTTACCGCGATATTCTGGCCGGCGTCGGCGTGCGCCATCCCTAGCCTTTTTCACTTTCACTGCCCATTTTCTTCACTGCCCATTTTCGAAGGGAACCATGGATTTTCAGCACATCATTGAGACGGTCGGCCGCTACATGGACTTCGCTGGTGTAGCCGTTATGGTGGTCGGCGCCGTCGTATCCATCCCTCTGGCGTTGCGGGGATTCCGGCCGCGGCGCCTGCCGGCCGGATCCGAACCGCTCTCCGTCTACCGGTCCTACCGCCAGCTGCTGGGTCGTTCCATCCTGCTGGGCCTGGAGCTGCTGGTCGCGGCGGATATCATCCGGACCGTCGCCGTCGCTCCTACCTACGAGAGCGTGGGCGTGCTGGCCATTATCGTGCTCATCCGGACGTTCCTGAGCTTCTCGCTCGAGCTGGAAATCACCGGGCGCTGGCCCTGGCAGAAGGAGACCGAGAGCACCACTGCTGCAGCTGCGGGTTGAGGACCCTTCCAGGTGTCGCGGGCTCGGGCGCAGATCAACTGCGTAAGCTGGCGGAGCGACTGAAGCGGGCTTCCGGAAGGAATCCGCTCGCTATCCATTCCATCTCGATATTTCGACGGGAAAGTGATGCGTGTGGGCCACGATCCCTGGCCGGAGGCTCCGGAGCTCCCGGCCCCAATCATCATGGACCAGCGGTGGACGGACGCCGTCTTCCTGCACTGGCGTATCCCGGAGCCGGTAGCGGTAAGGTTCATGCCGCCGGGTGTGGTCCCGGACATCTTCGACGGCTCGGCCTGGGTCGGGCTCATCGGGTTCCGGATGCAGAGCGCTGGTCTGGGGCGCGGTCCCGGCGTCCCGCACTTCGGTAGCTTCAACGAGGTCAACGTCCGCCTGTACTCCCGCGAGCCGGATGGCACCCGGGGCGTGGTTTTCCTGAGCCTGGATGCCTCGCGCCTGGCGGTGGTGCTGGCGGCACGGGCGGCCGGGATTCCTTACGTCTGGTCGCGGACGAGTTACCTTGCGGAGGGAACTGAGGGGCAGGCAGAACTCCAGTCCGCCGGGTTCGCCGTGCACCGGTTTCGGGGCGCCCGGAGTTTCTTCACAGTGGCCCCGGACCTCGATGCCGAGGCCACTGGCCCGTTGTCGATTCACCTCACCGCGAGGTTCGGCCTTCATACGCGGTTCCGGGGCCGGACTCTGTACGTCCCCAACACCCATAGCCCGTGGCCGCTGTATCAGGCACACGTGACGAGGCTTGAAGATGAGCTGGTCGCCGCCGTTGGCATCGAGGTCGCAGGACCACCGGAGTCCGTCTTGTACTCGCCCGGGGTCCGCACACAATTTGGTCGTCCGCGAGCGCTGCTTCCCGGGGAGTGACCTGGAGGGGTTGAGGGCTCGGAGGGCATCGCAGGTTCGTCGGGCGGGGGTCGCTGGTTCGTCGCTAAAATGTCCGACCCCTCTGGCAGGGTTTAGTTATGGAAGCCGTCAGGGATTTCCTCCCGTTCCAGCACAGTGACCGGGCCGCTGGCCCGGGTATGGACGCTGGCGTGGAGTCCGGTGTTGATGCGGCCCTCGCGGTACTACAGAGGGCGAGTTCGACGACGGCGGCGGACGCCGCGTTCTGGGGATTCCAGACCGCGTCCGACTTCGCCGGAAGAGTGGAGGAACTCTCCAGGGCCGTGGAGTACCTGCAGCTCGTTGCGGCCGCCGCCGTGGACCGGACCCGCAAACAAGCCTCAGCCAGCCCCGGTGCCGGCAGTCACGGCAGCGGGAGTACGGGCTGGACCACCGGCTGGCGGGACATCGCTGGCAGCGCCGGAAGGGGCATCCCTGGCGCTGCTTCGGCGACGCCCGGGTCTGCGGGGCTGTCTGTTCCCATAGCCGGCGAGGGCGCTTCGGGTGGCAGAGGCGTTGACGGCGCGGATAACGCGGCAGCTGCCGTGGATGATGGCTACCGGAACACGACGGAGTTTCTGCGGGCCAGGTTGCAGATCAGCGCCGGGGAGGCCCGGCGCCGGTTGGCGTTGGCTGAGGCCCTGTTGCCGCGGCCCGGGCTCGGCGGCCAGCAGCTGCCCCCGGAGCGGGAGGAACTCGGCGGCGCGGTCGCGTCGGCCGAGGTCGCGTCGCGGGCCGCGAGCATCATCACCGCCGCACTGGACCGCGTCCGGCACGTCTGCGACGCCGAAGCCTCGGCCCGGATGGAACATGCCCTGACACGGACCGCGGCCGAGAACGACCCCGATTTCCTGGTCCGGGTCGCCCGGAGCTGGACCGACGCGCTGGACCAGGACGGCGCCGAGCCCTCGGAGGAACTGCTGCGCCAGCTCCAGGGCGCCTTCA